>NZ_JAVJQP010000078.1:0-86932 GCF_040218875.1 Coleofasciculus sp. D1-CHI-01 | reverse complement strand
TTAGCCGCTTCTCCTATACTCACTGTCACGCCCTGAATGCTCTCCATATAATCCTTACTTTTTAACTTACCCTAGATTATATGGGCAATCAGGACGATTTGCCAAGATGTGCCTAGAAATTATCTTTCAGATACTAACCCCCCGACAGCGGCACCTGTGCCAATTTTCGATAATTTAACCCCTTCGTTGGCGTGGCTTGAGGAAACACCCGCTGCCAAATCTGACACCGTTGCTGAGCATCTGGAAAGGGAAACTCAATTATAAACCGCAACCGCCGCTCAAATGCCTTATCCATCGCCGTTTTCAGATTCGTGGTTAGAATCGCAATTCCCTGATAACTCTCAATCCGCTGCAACAAATAACTCACCTCCTGATTGGCATAGCGATCGCGCGATTCTTTCACTTCCCCTCGTTTACCAAACAAAGCATCCGCCTCATCGAACAGCAGTACCACACCTCCCATCTCTGCTGCATCAAACACCTGCGCCAAATTCTTCTCCGTCTCGCCAATATACTTACTCACCACCGCACTCAAATCGACGCGATACAAATCCAACCGTAATTGAGCCGCAATAATTTCCGCTGCTGTCGTTTTCCCTGTCCCACTTGGACCATAAAATAAAGCACTAATCCCCAATCCCTGTCCCCGGTTGCGGTCAAATTGCCAATGCCGATACACTTGCGGACGTAGTTGGGCTTGAGCAACAATATCTCGTAGTAGCTGCAACTGTTGTTCAGGTAAAGCCAAATCTGCGAAACTGCCCCGACATTCAATTCGCTGCGCCAAGGCATCTAAGTGCGGACGGGCTTGGATGCGACAGGTGTCCCAGAGTTGTTCGGAAACTGGAGAGGGATTATTCTCCCCCTCTTCCTCAACTGTTAAGGCACGGGTACAAGCGGCAACAATCCCCGGTGCTGAGAGATTGAACTGATAGGCTAACGCCTCTACCTGCCCATTTAACGACTCCCCCGCTGTCCCTAATTGTGCCAGCCAAATCGCCTGTTGTTCCTCCAGGGTAGGTTTGGGCACATCAAACGTAATCGGCGAACGTTGGGGGGAAAATAGCCGTTCCCGACTGGCGATAATTAAAGGAGTTTGCAAATTCTCTAGCAGTTGGAGAAATACTTGGCGTTGTAAACTATCCGCCCCATTCATCTCCTGACAATCCAGTAACAGGATACTATTGGTTAACCGTGCCGCCCGTTCCCAGCGCTGCATCAGTGCGGTTAAACTCCCGGCGGTGGATAATAAACCGGGTGTAGCTGTCAGGGTAGTCAGAGACACCTGCTTCAAATGACACCCCAGCAACGCACAAATCGCCGCCGCCACTGACTGCTGATCAGATAGCTGAGTGCCACACAGTTGAATAACTGGATAACTCGATACCGCCGTTGCCTGTAACCAAACTTGTACCACCTGTTGTACAATCCCTTGATGGGAGGGCGGTAGAGGGAAATCGGACTGAGGCGCGACTGGTTTAAGTATTCCCTTTAACTGGGGATCGACATACTCTTCCCCCAACAAATACAGCAGGATACTCTCATCAATCCGCATCGGACTCAGGGTAAACGCCCGCCCTTGTTCAATCTCAATTAACTGCCAATGTCGCAACGCTGCATCAGCGTTAAACGCCTGCCAACTCGCCTCCGGCAAAATACGCGATGCCAAATAAGGTGTAGGATATGTCCACTGTTCATTCCCTTGCGCCTCGGCACATAACCGCCCAATTATCGGGTCTAATTCCATCGCCGCACACAATAGCAGCACATAGCGCTCAAACCGCGAGAGTCCCAAGGCGCGACATAGCTGAGTCAAGGCGGGGGGCTGGAATAGGTTCACTGCTTCTTCCAGGTTCGGTGAAAACCTCAGTTCCTCGTCAAGTGGTTGATTTGCCACTTGCGCCACATACCGTTCCAGCATCTGGCGCACCATCCCGACGGTTGCACTCAGGTTAACCAGGTTATCAATTCTGAATTGATCGGCTACGGCTTGTTCCATAACATTTTGTATTTTCCCTGTCTAGCAGGATAAATGAAGGGAAAAACAAAGTCAATATGATGAATTTCATAAATGAGTTATTTGGCTTGATCAGAAAACCCCATTTCACAACGGTAATAAAATTCATAATTATGGGTATAAAAAACAACAATAAATAAACCCTAGTGGTTGTATGGTGCCATGACAAATAAAATCTTCTATAAGTCTCCTAGATGATCGCCTCTGTCCCTTCTCTACCTAAAAGTCTCTCAAGACACCCCCTGCTTTTTCTGGATGTGTACCCTTTGTAAACCCCAGTCAGGAAAGCTCTCCATCATACAGCGCTCATCCCCGTGGTTACCGTAGTAGCGGTGGTGATGGTTGCGGTAGCAACGGCGGTAGTTGTGGTGGCTGTGGTCGCTGTGGTGGTTGTGGCGGTGGATAAATTCTCACAGCCAGCCAACACTGGCGATCGCACCTTTATCTATTGATAATAAAGTTAAGACCGAATCACGATTAGCCGACAAAAAAATCTAGCAGCGCTTGGGCTGTCTGTTGCGGCGCTTCCTCTGGTAGAAAATGACCGCAGTCCAACGCCTGACCCCGAACATCGATCGCGCGATCGCGCCAGGTTTGCAGGACATCATAGCGGCGCTGCATCACCCCTTTGGCTCCCCATAGCACCAACAGAGGACATTGAATCTTCTGGTCAATATCTGCTTCATCGTGTTCTAGATCAATGGAGGCGGCGGCGCGATAATCCTCACAGGTGGCGTGAATCACCGCAGGTTGACTGAAGCAGCGACTATATTCTGCCATCGCCGCTTCGGTAAACCCCACCTGTGTCGCACTCCATTGGTGCATCTTAGTCTTCAGGTAAAATTCTGGGTCTGCACCAATTAGTCGTTCGGGAAAATCATGGGGTTGGATTAGAAAAAACCAATGTTCGTAAGCTGTGGCTAATTCTTTATCCACGGTTTGAAAAATCGTGCGGGTGGGTACAATATCTAAAACCGCCGCCTTCTCCACCCGATCAGGATGGTCAAGTAGCAGGCGATGCAACACCCGTCCGCCGCGATCGTGTCCGGCGGCGAAAAAGCGCTTAAAACCCAGGATATCCATCAGTTCCACTTGGTCTTGGGCAGTTACCCGTTTAGAATAGGTCAGATGGGCTGGATCAGAGTTGGGTTTATCGCTGTCACCATAGCCGCGCAAATCTGCACAAATCACGGTGAAGTGCTGCGACAGAACGGGTGCAACCTGATGCCACATTACATAAGTTTGCGGATAACCATGGAGTAATAACAGAGGATATCCTGCGCCACCCATCACCAGATTAATCGTGGCGTCTGAGGTGGTAATCCGATGCTGGGTAAATTGCTCAAACATAAGTGCTAACAGGGAATCAGTAGACAGATCTTAACCAAGTACGTTAGTTTATATTCAAGACAATATCTTGTTGCTACTCAGAGGGTGCATGGGGTGAAATTCCTTCCCAGCAGCAGATACAGGTGTTTTAGATTAATTATCCGTTTTTTGAGCGCGATCGCGCCGTTGAGTTATACTGTTCGCGGTTACAACTGAGCTTTTGTCATGCAGAGCTTAGTGAAGTACAGCGTAACATCTGGTGAGATTCTTCACTCCGCTATCGCTCCGTTCAGAATGACAAATTTGACCGCGCGAAGTATAATTCAGACCATTTACGTTTCAAGGCAAGCATCTACTCTTCTCGTGCATCGGTTCTCTCTTTGAATCAGATGCTAATTCTTTTGACAAAGAATACTAGCAGTAACCTGAAACTCTCGTGTTATGACGTAGGTTGGGAAGCCGCTTGTATTAGGTCACAAATTTCTATTTATAAAAAATAATTTCATTATTACGAATGAACTTAACCCGTCTAATTCAAGAGTTAAACGACTATAGTAAACATGGAAACGGAGAGCTAATTCTAAAAAACTCTCAGGCATTTTGGACATTGTACTTGGTTCGGGGTCAATTACTTTATCCGAAAAGTAAACATCATCCCGTAAGACGCTGGAACCGGGCAATCAATCAGCATCGGTCGAATTGGCACTGGAGGGCTGATTACTCCCAGTTTTCCGACAATCCTAGTTGGGAATGTCAGCTCATCGATCGCGGATTGAGCCAAAAACAACTTAGCCTGATTCAAGCCAAGTTAATCATTCGCAGTTTAGTTCAAGAATGTTTATTTGAACTCACGCCTTACAGGGATTTGAACAGAGACTGGAAGCCCACCCAAACAACGATATCGACATTTTGCAAAGTTGTTGCCTTATCCAGCAACGAAATACAAACGATTCTGGGTACAGCCGAGCAAATGCAGAAACAATGGCAAGCGGCTGGCTTGAGTCACCTTCACCCAACTTTGGCTCCTATTTTACAAGAGGGAGCGGACAGGTCTGAATTGCCGATTGAAGACAAGTATCTCAATGGAAAATTAACCTTGTGGGATATTGCGCTTGAGCGAAATCAATCCATTATTGAAGTTACTCAGTCTTTGGTGAATTGGACTAAACGAGGGATGATTAAATTTCAAGACATTCCCGATTTGACGTTACCAAGCAGCAACGATAATGGTGGGGATACTCCGGTAGTTGCTGACAGGAAGCTACCTGAAATCAAGCCAACTCCACCCAAAACTAAAACCTCTTTAATTGCTTGCATTGATGACAGCCCGGTGTTAACGCTCACGTTACGAAAAATTTTAATTCCCAATGGATATCAAGTGTTGAGTATTCCCGAACCGATGCGAGGGTTCTCTCAACTGATTGAACATAAGCCAGATTTAATTTTGCTTGACCTCCTTTTACCGAATGCTGATGGCTATAGCATTTGTAAGTTTCTGCGAGAAACTCCTGTGTTTAAAAAGACACCGATTATAATATTGACGGCTAAAAATACATCAATTGACCGGACTCGCGCTCAACTTGTGGGTGCAACCGGATTTTTAGCAAAACCGCCTCAAGCTCAAGAATTGCTGGAGATGGTGCAGAAGCATCTGGGATAAGGCAGCAAGAACGCAGGAGGCACAAGAGAATAAGTCTGACTTTTCACATAGAGTTTTGTAGGGGCGGGTTTCACGATTATCTTTTCTTTAGCACCCGGATGTGACTAAACCCGCCCTAACCAAGTCAGTTTCAGATACCCGACTTCTCTCAGAAGTCGGGTATCTTATTAGTGAGTTACAACGAGTGACTAGTAGAGGGATTTGATATCAATTTTGAAGTGGGCAATTAGGGTCATCCGTTCGTAGGACAAGAAGTACAGATGCAACAGTTCTGGGTCATCCTGATCCCGATGCATAACCACACCATCTAGGGCAACTTTATGATTGTCAATCCATTCGCCGTTAGAATCCAGTAATGCACTGAAATAAGGACTTTTATCGGGATGGTTGGCTTTTAGTTCTTCGTAGTCTTGATAGAAAGGCGGAATGCCAATTCCTAGAGGCTTATACAAGCCCTGATTATAGTCCTCTACAGGTAACTGCGGTAGGTCTTTGATATTGACACCACTAATAAACAATTTGTTCTGTTCATTAGTTTTTGTATCCGTGAACGTTAACTCCAGTTCCTGTAAGGTTTCATCGACACCTACAGGGTCAATATTCCGGAGAACGGCTTTGTCAAATTGACCAATGCGCCAGTATTCATTTCCCCAAGGTTTATCGGTATTGTAGTATCCAGGAGGAACAAAAGAGCCAAATTGAATTTCATGTTCACCGCTATAGAAATCCCCCCAAGTTTGCAAGTTATTGGCGAGAACAGTGCGGACTTTACGGACTTGCTCACCGGACGCAATGATTTTTTCATCTAGGGGGAAATCGGCTTGAACCTCTTGTTCATTGATGACATCTCGCAGCAAGTCAGTTTTGACAACAGCGCCACTCGGATCTTTCCAATGTTCTAAGCGTCGCCAGTGTTTCCAGTAAGAGATATTGTTGATTTCTTCAAAGACTTCTTTGTACAGTCCATGGGGAAAGTCAAACCATCCTTGGTAGTAAAGTTTTTTATTGCCGTCTTCTTTGGTGGTGAGAATGACTTCCCACAGTCCACCATTGATGCAGTTATTGGCTAAAGCGACTTGATAGATATTGTCTTTTTCAAACCCGTCACCGCCACTAATTTCAATATGTTCAGAGTCCGCCGGGAAACTGATCTGTTGGCGGTTCCATTCGCGGTTAGTAAAGGCAACGACTTCTAAGCCTTCATCGTTTTTGACCCATTCGGGGGCTTTCGGGGTTAAAAGTTCTAAATCAATATTTTTGATGACGATTTTAGCCGTATGATCGTTATTCGGCTCCAGAACAAAATCGAAATGGTGGTCATCCCGTTTAACAACGGTTAAGGTGCGATCGTTATAGCGGCGGAATTTTTTACTTAACCCTGATGTGTTGGCGGGATATTTAGTATTGGTTAATTCCTTGAGATTAACCTCCATTGCATCGCTGACTTTATATCGAGTGGTCTGTCGATACGCCAGTCCAGCTCCTCCTAAACCAATTACACCAATACATACGGCAAGGGTGCCAATTAAAATTTTATTCCTTGTTTTTTTTCCTGGTTTGCTCGCGCTTGAATCGGTGAGATGTGTTGGATTATCTTGAGGCAAAGCCGAGTTTGACATGCAAGTTTCCCTGGTTTTTTCGTTCTGAATAGCATATTAACGAATAAGTTTTAACTTTTGCAACCTCTTTGTATATTTTTTGGAAAACTTCATCATTCCTTTAAAAAAGTGAAAAGATTGCTTTACGTTTTTTTTGTATAAAACACTCTATTCTGACTTAGTAATTGAGATGGGACAAGGCGCAAAACTGCCAAATATAGATAATTTAAGCGTAAGAAAGACTATGTGTAGCTTTGTAACCGCAGAGGGGGGGATTTGCCGGAAAATGCCTAAAAATTCTTGTAATTTGACAATCCTTGTTTTTTGAGGGGATAGTCTCCGCCTTTAGGTAGAAGAGAAAATTGTGACAATATCTCAAAATGAATTTGAGCAAATACTTGCAAAAAATAACTTTTTACTAAGAAAACATTAATATTTGCACTAATGTCCTATAATCTAGTTTTCTAAAATTAGCTGGTTGATCAGTTTGTCACTCAATTAAATAGGTTTAGTATTACACTTTTAGGGTTAATATAAAACAGTTTGTGATATATTGAAATATATCGCTATAGTCTGCAATAGACGGAATATAGATAACACAAGGGTTGTGAAGTTTGTCTCTCGGTGATTCCTAAGCAGAGTCGGTGTAATACAGATAGACCGAAAATGGAAATTTTTGTATTACACGGTTGAGAGGCGGGTTTAGGGAATCAATTGTAGGGGCGGGTTTAGGGAATCAATTCAGATATCCACCAATAACGGAACAACAAAACCCGCCCTCCCCACCAATAACCCAACAACAAAACCCGCCCTCCCCACCGAAAGGCAATCGATTAACCCCAAACTGGACAACCAAACCCACCTTATTCTCAACCGCGATCGCACCAAAAAAATGTCGAAATTGGGGCAGGGCGGGTTCTGTCGAAAGGTGATTGGTGACTCCATTACTTTTGTCCCTAAACCCGCCCCTACATTGGGTTTTTGGTTAGGTGAAAGATTGGGGCAGGGCGGGTTCTGTCGAAAGGTGATTGGTGACTCCATTGCTTTTGTCCCTAAACCCGCCCCTACATTGGGTTTTTGGTTAGGTGAAAGATTGGGGCAGGGCGGGTTTTGTCCAAAGGTGATTGGTGACTCCATTGCTTTTGTCCCTAAACCCGCCCCTACATTGGGTTTTTGGTTAGGTGAAAGATTGGGGCGTCAAATGACCAATGACAATCAAACCGCTTGTTCCACGATTAAGCCACCATGCAAGAAAATTTTCGGTACATCCAGAATGCTCATTATTTTTTCAGCATAGACCGCTTCTCCTTGCAAATAGTCATGATTTATGATAGTCGTTTCAGGAGTCACGGCGATGATCTGGAGCGGATTCAGCAGGAACATCGATTCACGCACATCTTCAACAATCACACCCGCCAAAATCTCCTCAACCTCCACAATCAGCGCTTTGAAACTTCGGGTTATCGCGGTTGAGGGCAATTTCAACACTGGGCGAATATCGACTAAGGTGACAATTTCCCCACGCAGATTCATGTTTCCTACAATATGAGGGGGACAACAGGGAATCGGTGTCACCTGTTGGATATCGGTAAACTCCCGCACAACGCCTAAATCAATCCCGAATAACTGATCATTTAAGACAATAATCGTTAACGGTTTGACAAGGGTTAAATCCTGACTCTCGAAGGGAAGCTTAAGATTATTCGCTCGTTCTCGAAAAACATCTCGTTCTGCGGGTGTTGCATTTGCAGCAAATACGGCTTGTTCGGTAACTAATTCTTCACTCGATTGACTCCGGTTAAGTTCTTGGTTGAGATAGTTCTCCACTAATTTAAACGTGTGGCTATCTATCGAGCTTAACCAATTCTCTGGATCACTTAAAATAACGATATCACCTGCATGGCGGGTGAGTCCACCAATGACGCCGTTTTCGCTAACGGTTTGATTCGGCTCAAGTTCAGTGGTAATTTCATCGGCTGAAATTGTCAGGACTTCACAAACCTGATTCACAATAATTCCAACTTTGGTTTTTTCTCGTTTTAATACGATAACACTATCCGTTAAACCATAGTTAGATAAATCTAAGCCCAAACTGCGATTAAAATCGATAATGGGTATCATTTCTCCGCGCAAATTCACCACGCCAATCATTTCAGGCGGCGTTTCGGGAATGGAGATTAATTCTGGGAGAGGAAACACCTCCTCCACGTAAGCTGTACTGATACCATACAGCCGATCATTTAAACCAAAACTAAAATAGGAGTTGTCTGTCATGGGGAGTCAGGTTCGATAATTTGCAAGGAAGATTGGAGTTGTTTGATCAGTTCAGATGGCGTCAAATCTCCTAATTTTGGCAGGGGAGTATTGGGCGGTAATTGTTTGAGCAGATTCAATGCCACATGCTGCATTTTAATCGTGTTTTTTTCTAAGTCATGTTCGATGCTTTCCGGATTAAAGGTTAAGGTGTAATCATCGTCAGTTTCCAAACTTAGGGGACTGGAGACATCGCCTAAAGGCGTATAGACTAAACTCTCGGTTTGACGTTGATAAACCAAGGATTCGGGAAAAACATTGGTTTGAAACTGCTTTAGAACTTGACCATAGAGTTCAGAATGACCTGTAATCAGATAACCTAAGGGCTGGAGGGCGTGGTAAAACTTATCCAAGGCTTGGGCAATAGCAGCGGATTCAAAATAGATAAAAACATTCCGACAAATAATTAAATCAAACTCCTGTAAATCTAAATGAGGTTGAGGGAAAGGGTCTTTGACTAAGTTGATTTGTTGCCATTTGACTAATGCTTTGATTTTGGGGTTAATGTGGTAGTGATTGTCAATTAGTTTAAAGGAGTGGCGTTTAATCTGGGGATCAATACTTCTTAATGACCAAGTTCGATAGATTCCTTGTCTGGCTTTTTCTAGAGCCTCTTGATTAATATCTATGCCAAAAATAACTAAATTCCAGCTATCAATATCCGGAATCAGTTCATTGAGCATAATCGCTAAGGAATAGGGCTCTTCGCCCGTTGAACATCCAGCACTACAAAGCCGTAGGGTTTTATCGACCTGATGACGCTGAATTAGTTCGGGTAATATTTTAGTTTTGAGTAACTTACATTGTTCTTTATCCCGGAAAAAGTAACTTTCGAGATTGGTGAGTAAAATAACTAATTTTTTCCATTCTTGATCAGCTTCTATGGTTGGACAATTGAGCAGCAAGTAATAATCTTCTGGAAATGTTAGTTTAATTGCCTTCATTCGGGCAAATATTTTGTCCGTTAAGTTGGCTTGATCGCGTTCTCTAATTACTAAACCAGTACGTTGAGCAATTAAGCGAATAAAGGCTTGTTTTATTTTAGGACTTAACTCATTGGGTGTTGACACATTCATTACCTAATCGGTTTACTGTAGAATCGACTGTTTCTGTAAAAGTTCCAGCAACATTGGCGCGATCGCGTCCAGGGGTAAGACTTCTCTAGCCCCTCCTAACTCAATGGCTTCCTTGGGCATTCCAAAGATGATTGATGTGGCTTGATCCTGAGCAATCGTCAACCCCCCGGCTTGGGTAACGGTTAACATTCCTTTTGCCCCATCTCTGCCCATTCCGGTCAATAATATGGCTGTCGTTTTCTTGCCATAAACATTGGCGACAGACTCAAATGTAACCGTTACCGATGGGCAATGTCCGTCTAAAGCCACGGTATCTGAACAAACAAAATTACCCTGCTTATCTATTTTTAGCTGATGTTGTTCTGGAGGAAAATAAATGATTCCGGGTTGCGGTCTATTTCCCGATTCGGCAATTCTAATCGGCAATTTACACGTTGAACTTAACCAATCGATTAAGCCCTGTAAAAATCCCTTACAAATATGTTGTACACAAAGGATGGGAACTGGGAAATTGGCGGGAAGTTGGGAAAAGATTTCCTGCAACGCCGGAGGTCCACCCGTTGATGTGCCAATGGTAACTATTTTAGGCTTCGGGTACGATTTGGTTGGAGCCGTGGTTAGGTTGTTCAGATTAATCGGTTGGCGTGGCAGCGAATATCTGCGTTTTCGCTTAAAAACCCTAACTCCAGAAATGATACTGATTTTATTAACTAATTCCCGTCTAAATTCTTGGTTTTCTGTGGTTAAGCCAGCCAATGGCTTGGGACAAATATCGACGGCGCCGGCTTCGAGGACATCAAAGATATGATGTGTATCTTCCTGTTGTACCGACACACTCAAGACCAAAATTGGTATAGGATTATGACTCATGACTTCAGTGGTTAATTCCAACCCATCCATCTGCGGCATGTGTAAGTCGGTACAAATTACATCGGGTTTAATTTGAGAAATTAGGCTCAATGCTTCTAAGCCATTTTGTGCTTCTCCGACTACCTCAATTTGGGGGAATTCATTGAGAATTCGTCTGAGAATGACTAGGGATATTTTGGAGTCTTCTACTAATAGAACTTTAATCGTCATTGGTCATTTGTTAGTTGTTTAAGGTTTTGTAGTTAGCGCTTTAGCGCTGATGGCACTAAACGACTACGAACGAACGGAACGGTTTAAGGGTTTGTAGTAAGCGCTTTAGCGCTGATGGCACTAAACGACTACGAACGGAACGGTTTAAGGGTTTGTGGTTAGCGCTTTGGCGCTGATGGCACTAAAGTGCCGACTACGAACGAACGGAACGGTTTAAGGTTTTGTAGTTAGCGCTTTGGCGCTGATGGCACTAAAGTGCCGACTACGAACGAACGGAACGGTTTAAGGGTTTGTAGTAAGCGCTTTAGCGCTGATGGCACTAAAGTGCCGACTACGAACGAACGAACGAACGAACGAACGAAGGAAGGAAGCTTAACTCAATTAAACCAGTCGGCTGATGGTTTCTAACAGAAACGCTTGGTTGAATTTACCTTTGATGATGTAAGCATCCGCCCCGGCTTCTGCACCCCGTTGTTGATCGGCTTCTGAATCCAAGGTGGTGACTAAAACAATCGGTAAGTCTTGATATTCGGGATGCTGGCGAATCGTGGCGGTTAGCGATAACCCGTCTAAATGAGGCATTTCCACATCAGAAACTACGGCATCAAAATGACGGCTTTTAAGTTTGGTATAGCCATCTAATCCATCAACTGCAATTACGACTTCATACCCCGCCCCTTCTAAAAGTCGTCGTTCTTGAGTCCGCACGGGGAGAGAATCTTCGACTAAAAGAATCGTGGGTTTGGTTTGTAGAACCGTCTTGGCTTTAACCGAAACTGTTGTCGGAGTTTGTTTTTGTCCTGATTTCACTAAATCAGCCGGATTAAGAATCATACAAACATCTCCGGTGGGGAGAATTGTTGCACCCAGAATATTTTTAACCCGCTTTAATAACACAGTTTGAGGTTTGAGGGGAATTTCTTGGGTATCCAAAAGTCGATCCACTAAAAATCCCGAAACTTGATCACCAACCTTGAGCAAAATACACGATCGCAACTCAGATATCGGTGTTTCTTTTTTGGCGATAAGGGCGTAGGCGGGGGAGTTTGAGAGTTCCAAGACATCGGCGAGATTGGCGACGGGAACCCGTTGACCTTGCCAATTCAATGTCTCGCGCCCATCAATGGTTTCTATTTCATCTGGGGAAAGGAGTAAACTGGTTTGGACGAATTCAATCGGAATGGCTTGGACAATTCCTTGAACCTCAACAAATAAGGCATTAACGGTAGCTAAGGTGGTGCGAAGTTGGATACGGAATCGACTTCCTTGATTAGGAGTTGATTCGATCGCGATCGCGCCTTTGAGTCGTTCAATGTTTGTCCGGACTACATCTAAGCCAATCCCGCGACCGGAAATTTCAGTAATAAAGCTGCGGGTGGAGAATCCTGGGGCAAAAATCAGGTCATAAATTTGGCTGGGATTCATCCTTTCTAGTTCATCGGGTTGGTAAAGCTTCCGTTTAATCGCCGTCTGCTTAATTTGGTCGATATCCAGTCCTCGCCCATCATCAGCCACTTCAATGATAATTGTATTCCCCACCAGACTCCCCCGCAGCCAAATTTTTGCCACTGGGGGTTTGCCTAATTTATGCCGTTCTTCGGGTGTCTCAATCCCATGATCGATCGCGTTACGAATCAGATGGGTTAAAGAATCTTTAATATCTTCTAGAATAGTTTTATCTGCCGTCGTTTCTCCCCCTTCAATAATTAACTCCACCTGTTTAGATTGTTTCCGGGCTAAATCCCGCACCATACGGGGAAACAACTGGAAGATAGTAGACAGGGGTAACTGGCGTAGGGTTTTAATTCTATCCCGTAAATCTTCTGCAATTAAATCTAGGTTAGAGGTATTTTCCTGAATGGCGGTGCGTAAGCTGGTAATCTTGTCACCTAAGCGTTCTTGGAACGGGTTAACTTCCGTGGCTGTCGCCTCACCGGATTGACGATAGAAGGCTTTCCAATCTTGCCAAAGTGTCACCAATTCCTCAACTTCTGACGCGGCGTAAGCGATGCGAAGTTTAGTTACATTTAATTCCTCCGCTTGCGCCATTAACGCATCTAAATCACGAGTGGGAACCCGAATCGTATCAATCCGGTAGGTGTCACTCAGGGCTGGGGTTTTGGGGATTGGAGGTTGGGCGGGAGTCGGTACAGTGTCAGGTAAGGTGGGGAGAGATACTTCTAGTAATTGGTTGAGAACCTCGGTGGTATTCACACCCTGAGGTTGACCCGTCACCGCTTCCTGTACCAGCTTACCCATCACATCCAATCCTCGATACAAGCGATCGCTAATATCTGGGGTTAAGATAGTAGGCTGGAGTTTAATCCCGCCTAAAATCTCTTCAACGTGGTGGATTAAGGCTTCCACGGGTTCAACGCCGACGCTTCTGGAGTCTCCTTTTAAACTATGGGCTTCGCGCAATAATTCGTCTAATCTGGTTGGATCATCCGGCTGCTTTTCTAATTGCAGTAATCCGGTTTCTAGTTTCTGCAAGCGTTCCAGGCTGGCAAGTTTATAAACATCCCGCATTTCCTCATCGTCAATAAACGTGGCGCTGAGGGAAGGTTGCGAGGGTGAAGATTGGACATCGGGTAACCCCAAAATCGTGACCGAATCCGGACGAGAGACGGGATGGGATGATAAGGGTGTCGGAGATTTGGAGACAGGTATCACCGGAGGGGATTGGGCTGATGCTTCAATGGCGTCGATTAACTGGTTCAGCACTTGCACGGTATCCACGCCCTGAAGTTTACCCGTTACCGCTTCCTCAACTAAGCAGCGGATAGCTTCTAATGCATCATAGAGGCTTTCACTAACTTTGACCGTAAACCCAAGCTGGTAAGATTTGATCCGATCAAAAACTTCTTCGATATGATGGGTAAGGGTTTCCACCGATTCAACCCCAACGCTACGGGAATCGCCTTTGAGACTATGGGCTTCCCGCAGTAATTGATCTAATGTCGCCGTATCATCGGGATATTTTTCTAAATGGAGTAACCCGGCTTCTAAAATCTGCAACCGTTCGTCACTGGCGAGTTGATACACCTCGCGGAGTTCATCATCATCGATATAATTGTCTGCGAGTTGTGGCGAGGTGGGTTTGGTTCCGTTATCGGTTGTCGGTTCAAGAGTATTCGTCAAACCCGCCCCGACAAGCCCTGCATCTTCTTGAATTGGAGACGCAACAGCCAATTGTTGGCAATGTTCCAGCACTAGCATCAATTGTTCCAGCACTTCGGAAGTATCCACCCCATTGGGTTTACCAGTTATCGCTTCTTGGACGAATTGCGCGATCGCCTCTACTCCCTGATGTAAGATTTGCTTAACCTCTGGGTTAAAAGTAGGGGGGTGGGATTTGCAGCTTTCAATAATTTCTTCCAGGGGATGAGCCAGAATTTCCACGGTTTCCACGCCAACGCTGCGAGAATCGCCTTTAATACTATGAACTTCCCGGCGTAATTCTTCCCAGATGTCTTGGTTGTCGGGATTTTGTTCTAAATCATTTAAGCCAGTTTCCAGGCTGTGCAATCGTTCACCACTGGTAAGTTGATACACCTCTCGTAATTCATCATCATCAATATAACTGTCTGCAAGTTGGGGTGAGGGAGACGGTTGCGACGGGGTGGGTTTGGTTCCGTTAGGGGTTGTCGGTTCCAGGGTATCGCTAAAACCCGCCCCGACAAGCCCTGGTTCCGCTTGAACTGGAGACGCCACAGCCGATTGTTGGCAATCCTCCAGCACTAGCATAAATTGTTCTAGTACCTCAGTGATGTCCACCGCACTGGGTTTACCCGTTACCGCTTCCTGGACTAATTGGCTAATCGCCTCTAATCCTTGATGTAAGGTTTGGCTAATATCTGGGGTAAAAGTAGTGGGTTGGGATTTGAGACTCTCGATAATTTCTTCCAGGGGATGAGCCAAAATTTCCACAGTTTCCACACCAACGCTACGAGAATCGCCCTTAATACTGTGGGCTTCCCGGCGTAACTGTTCCCAGATGGCTTCATCGTCTGGATTGTCTGTCAGATGACGTAACCCAGCTTCTAGGCTTTGTAACCGTTCATGACTCGCCAGTTGATAAACGTCTCGGAGTTCATCATCGTCGATATAGCTTTCGGCTAATTCAAATGACTCAACGCTCATATCCTCTCCCTCTAGAGGTTCCGGTGGAATGTCTCTACCTGCGGCATTTTCTGCTGGTTCAATAGCGAGTTGTTTAAATTGATCCAATATTTCAGCTAAATTGACGCCGCTTGGTTTACCTGTTATAGCTTCAGCAACTAAAAGACGAATTGCATCTAATCCATGATCAAGACATTGACTTACTGACGGCGAAAAAACCAGCTTTTGGCGTTTGATCCGTGCCAGAATCCATTCCATGCGATCGGCAAGGGTTTCGACAGCTTTAACGCCTAAACTTTTGGAGTCTCCTTTTAAGCTGTGAACATCTCGCAGCAACTGTTCTAAGGTTGTTTCATTCTCTGGATTTTTCTGGAGATGCTGCAAACCAACGGTGAGTTGCTCTAGATGTTTTTTGCTCGCCGTTTGATATAAATTTCGCAGTTCTTCATCGTCTATGATCATGATTCGTCTTATGTCTTATGTCTTATGTCATTCGTCTTATGTCTTATGTCATTCGTCTTATGTCTTATGTCTTATGTCATTCGTCTTATGTAAAGTCGGGGCGGGTTTAATTACATCTGGGTGTAACCAAAAAGATAGTAGTGAAACCCGCCCCTACACAATCTTCCCCATCTCCCCCTGCTCCCAGACGTGCCATGGCACGTCTCTACATTGCTTCCCCAGCTCCCAGACGTGCCATGGCACGTCTCTACATCCTTAAACCATCTCTTGCAATTCCAAAGAGGTTTCGTTCAGTTGCTGAGTCCCGATCTTGGTTTGATTAATACCTGTGGCGGTTTCTTTAGCGCCCTTATTAATCGTTTCCATCGCCTCGACGACTTGTTGAATCGCATCGACTTGCTGTTTTAAGTTCAGGGATATTTGTTGGTTATTTAACACCACTTTGTCCACCGCATCGGCTACCCCGGTGAAGGCTTCATTAGTTTTTTGGGCAATTTGTACACCGGATGCCACGGTTTTTGTGCCTTCATCTGTCACCATTACCGTTGAGTTAATCGCGCTTTGAATTTCGGAAACCAGTGTACCAATTTTGTCAGCGGATTGTTGACTTTGATCGGCTAATTTGCGAATTTCATTGGCAACCACTGAGAAGCCTTTCCCATGTTCTCCCGCACGCACCGCTTCTACGGAGGAATTAAGCGCTAACATGTTGGTTTTGTTAGCTAACTCAGACACCAACTGAGAAATACTACCAATTTGATTTGCCTGTTCAGAAAGACGAACAATCTGTTGTGCGATCGCGCCAACTTTATTTTCCAGGGTATACATCCCTTCCAGGGTTTCACCGACTGCTTGGGTTCCTCCCTGAGTCAGTTCCAACGCTTTCTGGGCGGCGGATACAGCAGCCTTGGCTTGTTCGGCGGATTGTCGGGAGGAGGCTTCTAACTCATCCATGGTGGTAGTCGTTTCATTTACCGAAGCCGCTTGCTGACTCGCCACCCGTTCTTGTTCTTCTAAGGTGGAGAAAATCTCTTGGCTAGAGGTGGAGATACGAGTCACAATTTGTTTAAGTAAATCTGCCAGTTGACTTGTCCGGAAAACGCCCACGGGTAACACAGCGGCGAGGGAGATTAAAATAATCAGCGTCGCTACTACTTTAAACGCCGTCACAGAGGCAAAAATTGTGCTTTTGGGAACGGTACGGATAGCCACCAAGAAGCCAGGTTGATTCGGCGCTGGATCAACGGTAGCGTAGCTAATTAATTCATTACTTCCTGTACCAATTAATCCCTGTTCACCTTGGAGAATTTGCTCAACAATTTGGTCAGAATAATCCTTCGCCAAGGTTTCATCTGTATCTAGGTCAAATCCCCACTCTTTCTCATCATCGGGATGGGAGAGATAGTAGCCCTCTGCATTAACCAGTAAGGCTGTTTCGCCCTCGCTTAAATTGGCGTCTTCGATATATTGCAGGAACTTGTTAGCAAAAACATTGGCAATCACAATCCCCTGTTTTTCCCCGGCTGCATCAGCAACAGGTGTGGCGTAGCGAATCACTGGTTTAAACGGGGTTTCGATTTCACCGCGTTCTTGGTTTAGGTTCACCGGGGAGACATAAACCTCTCCTGGTTCTAGTTTAATCGCTTCTGTAAAATAGCCGCGATCGCCTTTATTTTGCAACTCAGATTTGGGGATAACTGTCGTCGTCGTTCCATCGGAATCAACCCTGACAATTTCTAGACCATTTTCGTCAATAAATCGCAGCTGCATATATTGAGACTTCGCCTGCATTAGACTCTCAAAAATGGTCTGGGCTTGGTCTACCCAAACATCAGCCGATTGATTGCTTTCGGAATCCGTTTCTGAGCGAATAATCCCTTGAATTTCGGGAATTTTACTCAAAAATAAAACATCCTCATTAATCCCATCTAAGACAGCACCAATATTTTCGGCATCATCAGTAACCCTGTCCTCCAGTTTAGTTTCCGAGACTTCAGATAAGGCAGTCGAGGACGAAAATATCCCATAAATTCCGACGATTGAGACGGGAATAAGACTGCTTAAAAACAGCAGCAATAAGATTTGATTCTGAAGTTTTTTCTGGTTGGATAAATTCTTGAGAAATTTTGCCCACATGGCTGGTTACCTATCACTCTAAATTCCGTTTAACAACCCCATCGCTTTTCTGGAGATGGGAGGCTAAAAAATACAGTCCATTCATTTCTTTCCTTGGAAACCCCCCTAGTCCTATGTTTTACCAGATTAGGGGGGATGGGCTTTCACCCGTCTTAGCACAGGGATAAATTGGGTTACATCTTTACCGATAAATTCACTCAGGGCATTTTTCCTAAAGGATAAGCCAAACGTATGCTGCAAAATCGTAAGTCTGTCAAGGTGTAGGTCATCGCAGGATACTTGCTGTTTAGTTCAGTTGAATCCAAGTTTGCTCATAATCATAGATAACCCTGGTTTAGCCAATCTGTAGGATGAGAGCCTATCATCGTTTTTGGCTGAATTGAGAATGGAAAATCAGCCTGTTCACCAAGGCTGGGTTTGAGCAAGTTTAAGCCAAATAACCTAATGAGGTATTGGCTTTGATTGACATACATTCTAGAGGAGCGTTTAACCCAGACTACTAGAGACACCCAGCTTTTTTTTCCTATCAGACCGTTTTCTACGTCATTACTATGCTATTGCACTGGATTGATTTTCGGCAACAACTTTATTAATTATTTATAATTTATAAGTAAAAAATAAAGCGACGACTTAAGTTAATTTTTCTCTATTTACGAAATTAAACTTTTATATTTAATCTGACAAATATGCCTCTGAAATCTTGAGTGATTCAGCGATTATAATATAGCTTGAAAGTTGTCATACAAACACTTGTCATACATTTAGGGGCAATGTATTACGAGAAATAGTATCAGGACGAATTGAAACCTAAGTGTGCAGTTGCGCTGTCTTCGCCATCAACCTTGCATTACTGACAACTGGCGTGGCATAGCTAAAATGGTGGAATAGATTTTACCATTGAATCGGGCGCACGCCATGCGCCCCTACGGTTTCGCGGCGTCAGATTAATTCCTTAAATAAGGTGTGCCACGCTACTACTGGACTGACACAGCTAAAATGATGGATTAGATCTTACCATTGAATCGGGCGCACGCCATGCGCCCCTACGGTTTCGCGGCGTCAGATTAATTCCTTAAATAAGGTGTGCCACGCTACTACTGGCTTGACACAGCTAAAATGATGGATTAGATCTTACCATTAAATCGGGCGCACGCCATGCGCCCCTACGGTTTCCGGGCGTAATTCTAATTCATCAAATAAGGTGTGCCACGCTACTACCCTTGTGAGGGGATGGAGAGGGGCTGGAGGTGAGGGTTGTAGCTTAAGTTGAATGACCTTTGAAACGGCACACTCAGACTACTTGTTTGAGTTAGCCGCCGATGGGCTTTGGCGAAAACTGATAATTAACAAACAGATAATCCCTAGATTAATAAAAACATCAGCAAAATTAAACACCGGAAAAGGCGCGAGTTGAATATGACGAAAATCGACTAATATAGGAAACTTAACAATCGGGAATTCCAGGAAATCAACTACACAGGTTAACTCTTTTCCATTAACGATACAATCATTAAAAAAGCGGTCAATTCCATTCCCTAATGCACCGCCTAAAATAAAGCCGTAGCCTAATTGCTCAATCGGTTTCAGTCGGGAACCAAACCATGCCAACCCCATTAACCCCAGACTCACTGCCAGTGATAGCCAGCGCAGCCAAACTCCGCCCTGACTAAACAGACTAAATGCTGCCCCAGTATTGAGTACATAGGTTAAGTGAAAAATATCGGGAATCAGAGGCAAACTTTCGTATAAGGCAAAATTTTGTACCACTAAATATTTAGTCAGTTGATCCACAATTACACTAACAGCGGCAATTACCCAGAAGTAACGATTTTTTCTAAGAGGCATGGTTATGGTTAGGAATGGAAAAGTTCTAATCCTTGGCGACTCTCGATGAAACCCGGTTTGTCGGGGCGGGTTTAGGGGCTATCGCGCCAGCTATTGATGATAATGTTTTTTCAAAACCCGCCTTGACTAAATTGTGAATGAGAAAATTATTTGACCAATGACCAATGACCAATGACCAATGACTAATAAAACAATAAATGCCGCAGAGTATACGCCACAACTGTAACGGCACAAACGATCGATAACTGTCCAGGTAACGGATAAATTGAGTATTTCAACATAGCATCCATCAGCGATAAACTATCCATACTTGTCAGGTCAAAAATAAGATGGAAAATCGTTAAATAGCCTATCCCGTAAATATGAATTGTGAATAAACCACATAAACAACTAAACCCTAGGGATTCTAATCGCAAAGGCAGACGAAACGCCAAAAAACCACAAACCCAGGCTCCCGCAATAAATCCTAATAAATACCCAAACATGGGTTTTATGACATAGCCTAAACCCCCGCCTTGGTCAAAGACCGGTAAAATTAAACCTAAAACCACATAAGCAATTTGAGACAGGACACCTGCATTTTTTCCACCTAAACACCCAACAAGTAGAACCGCCCCAATCTGACAGGTAACGCCTAAGGAAATGGGCTGAATTCCTTGGCTTGACCAATCCCAGGGCGGATTTGTCACGAAGGCTTCTAAAAAGGTGCCACCGATAGTCAGTAATAAGCCAATTAAAGCCCAAACGAGTTCATGGGGAGCAGACACTTTTACGCGAATCGTCCTTAACTCCCCCTCTATACTTGCTGGGATTGATGCTCTCCGGGAAGCGGTGCTTCGCCTCCGGTTAAGCCTAATGACTCTAACATGGCATGATCGTGTTCTGGCGGTTGTCCTAAAGTGGTTAGGTAATGACCAATTAACATAGCATTAATCCCGGCTTTCAATCCCAAGGCTTGGAGTTCGCCCATCACCGCTTCTCGTCCGCCAGCATAGCGAATGATTTGTTCGGGCAAAATCAGCCGGAAAATCGCGATCGCCTTTAGCGCTTCGTATGGATCAAGTTTTGTCTGTTCTCCCAAGGGCGTTCCTTGACGGGGATTCAGCAAGTTCAGGGGTACAGATTCCACCTCTAATTCCCGCAAGGCTAGGGCTAAATCGACCCGATCCTCCCAGGTTTCTCCCATCCCCAAAATGCCCCCGGTACAGGCTTGAATTCCGGCAGCTTTTAGGTGCTTAATCGTCTCGACGCGATCGCGCCAACGATGAGTGGTGACGATTTCTGGGAAAAAGTTCTCCGATGCCTCTAAGTTATGGTTATAGCGGGTGACTCCGGCTTCTTTAAGCGCCTGTGCCTGTTCGGGTGTCACTTCGCCTAAGGCGCAGCAGGGCTTAATCCCGGTTTCGCTAATAATCCGCTGGACGGTTTCCAGAATTTGCTCAAATTCAGTGGATTTAGGGGACTGATATTTGGGTCCACGCCCTTGACTTACCAGACAGAAACGCTTTGCCCCTGCTGCATCTGCTGCTTTGGCTTGTGCCAGTATTTCCTCTGGGGATTTGAGTCCGTATATGGGAGAATCTTTTCCGGGATGATGGGCAGACTGGGCGCAAAAGCCGCAGTTTTCTGAGCAGCTACCGGATTTAATGTTAACGATACTGCATAAATCCACGGTGTTACCACAGCAGGCTTGGCGCACTTGATCGGCGGCTTCACACAGGAGCATAATATTGTCCTGTCCCTCTAGGAGCGTCAGTTTCAGCGCTTCCTCTCGATTGATGCGATCGCCTGCTATAATTCGTTGGGCGAGAGCGTTGAGCCAGTCTCGCACTGCGGTTGGCACGGAGGCTGGGGGATTTGCCGCATCCGGATGGAGTGAATTGTTAGACTGTCGTAATGGCGTTTGAACCATCATAATTGCGGCAAGGGGGCGGACGTCTGTACCTGAACGGTCAGCGTCTGGGGAATTGCCGCCAACAAATAAATCAAGATGCATATTCATAGCCGTCAGCCTTGTGAATGGTTTTTAAATATTTCGGATGCACGTCGAAGCTTTTACCTCCTGTGGTTAACTTGAATCTCGGTCTGAATCGAATATGCTTATGCTGCAAATCGAACCTGACTAGCTCTTGAGAGATAGCGGTAATTGGGCAAAGTTTCCTGATTCGCCTCACCCAAGTTTCAATGTTGGCAATGCGACTTTCAAGAGATGGTGGCAACCATCCGTCTTTACGGGTTCTGTTTAAGAAACGAGGTTTGCGGTAACGGGTTTTACGATTACGTCTTCCTCTTCGCAATGAAGAGCGTGAATCAAGAGCGTCTTTAATTTGCTGCCCTCGGTGAGAGATTTCCAAGGCGTTTGTAACTCGCCCTGTCTCCTCTTGGACAACCGAAATTCCAGTAGTCTTGCTACCCGGGTCGATTTTGATTCTATGAAAATGAGTAACTGAATCTTCAATAACTCTATCCTGTAAAACAATAGTGAATGGATAGCGTTTAAATACTTTAGCCCTTCCTTTGTTCAGTAGTTCTCTTGCCCTGGCAGGGTGGCAGGGGTCAAGAGGTTTCAATTTTTTATCTAGTACGAAAACTCGCATTACTTTGAGACTCTCATGACTGGTAAAGTTTGCCTCGACGAGGTTAAGACTCGGTACTTTCTGAGTAACACTGGCTTTTCCGAATGACCTGTTTAATTACCCAGTTGTAGAGCTTGGAACTGGCACGCATCCCAAGGTACGAACTTTAACTCTTAGTCTTAACGGCTGCTCGGTTCGGCTCCGCTCACGCCCGCGAAGTCGAGGTGAGCCGTCTGGTCAACAGACTTTATTCAAGTCCACACCATACCCGATCAGGGTTGGTGTGCGGTAGTTGACGCTTAGACCCTCGCTTTGCACTTCGA
The DNA here is from genome assembly GCF_040218875.1 of Coleofasciculus sp. D1-CHI-01. Classification (NCBI taxonomy): domain Bacteria; kingdom Bacillati; phylum Cyanobacteriota; class Cyanophyceae; order Coleofasciculales; family Coleofasciculaceae; genus Coleofasciculus; species Coleofasciculus sp. D1-CHI-01. The sequence goes on along the minus strand of NZ_JAVJQP010000078.1, from coordinate 64,395 downwards.
CGGTTTGGTTGTAATGTCACAACCGATAGAACCGCGACTTAACACTATACCGTATATCCGACATTCTGTCTTATACCAAGTTAGGGAACGGGGAACACCTCGACCCTTCGACAGGCTCAGGACATCGCTTCGCTCGGTGTGTCATGAGGAATCAAATTAATAACCGGGGTTTGGAAACCAAACCCCTACGGAAATTCAAATGAAACTTGTTAACCTTCTCTTTACGAATGAGGAGTATCCTGCAAGAGACTTCCCATAGTGTAACTGTCTTTGAGGCTTAGTCAAATGGTGTTCCGTCTCGCTTTCATCAATCCAGCTCGTGTAGTGCACTCCGTTTCCGTGCTAGCTCTAGCCATTAGCCTAGTGGCGTGTGGAGGGCAGCAAGAGGCTGACACAGGTGGAGAAACCGATCAAACTGACATGGGTGGGGGTGATGACAAACTCGCCCTCGCTGAATCTGTAGCGCTAACAGGTGCTGGTGCATCGTTCCCCGCCCCGATCTATCAGCGTTGGTTCCAAGAACTCAACAGTCAATATCCCAAACTGCAGGTTAACTATCAATCCGTCGGCAGTGGTGCTGGTGTGGAACAGTTTACTCAAGGTACGGTAGACTTCGGCGCTAGTGATGTGGCAATGAAGGACGAAGAAATCGCGGAAGTCGATAGAGGCGTTCTGATGCTGCCGATGACAGCGGGTAGTATTGTACTGGCATACAACCTAGAAGGCGTAGAAGAACTGAACCTGCCACGGGATGTGTATGTGGATATTCTTCTGGATAATATTACCAACTGGAATGACCCAGCAATTGCAGCGGCGAACGAGGGTGTAGAGTTGCCCGATCAACCGATTACCGTGATTCACCGTTCCGATGGCAGTGGTACCACAGGCGTCTTTACCAAACACCTGAGTGCAATTAGTCCGGAGTGGGAAGAGCAAGTTGGTGAAGGCAAAACCGTCGAGTGGCCCACCGGGGTTGGCGCAAAGGGAAATGAAGGGGTTACAGCTCAGATTCAACAAACCGATGGTGCGATCGGTTATGTTGAATACGGCTACGCCAAGAATAATGACCTTAACTTTGCTGCTTTAGAGAACCAATCGGGTAATTTTGTCACGCCCAGTGATGAATCGGCGTCTAAAACCTTAGAAGCAGTTACATTACCGGAAAATCTGCGGGCATTTATTGCTGATCCTGAAGGCGAGGAATCCTATCCCATTGTTACTTATACTTGGCTTTTGGCTTACCAAGAGTATGATGATCCGGAGACGGCGAAATCCTTAGAAGCAACCATTGAGTATATGTTGACGGAAGGTCAAGAAATTGCGCCAGATTTAGGCTATGTGAAACTGCCGCCCAATGTCAGGGAAAAAGTGGCAGAGGCAGCTGATGTGATTAGCGACGAGTATGACATTGAGGTGAGTGAATAGCCTTACACAAACGGATAGAGATAAGAAAGTTGGGAGTGAAAATTCTTCCACTCAGTCGGGGCGGGTTTAAAAGAAGCAACGATAACCGTGAAACCCGTCCCGCCACACAACCCGTTTTCTGGGAAGATCACCAAGCGTCTTTCCCATCTGCTTCAGTGCTTCAGATCCTAGGTTTGATCGGTTCACTGGTATCCTTGAATTTTCTAATATCGGTTCACTCTATTCAATTATGACTACACAAGCTGAGTCCCATTCAGCAGTCCTGCCCCAACGATCTGTCGGTGAAAAAGCGATAGATCGGGGGTTTGTTTGGCTGGCTCGCATTTTGGCGCTGTCAGTTGCGGGAATTTTAATCTTCATCGCGATCACAGTGGGCATAGAAGCCTTACCAGCGATCCGGGAATTTGGTCTGAATTTTTTGGTCAACAGCGCTTGGAATCCCGTAGAAGATGACTATGGGGCGCTGCCGATGATCTACGGGACACTGGTGAGTTCCGCGATCGCACTGCTGTTTGCTATACCTCTAGGAATTGGCACCGCCGTCTTTTTGAGCGAAAACTTTTTACCCAAACCAGCGCGGCTGACGCTGGTATTTATGGTGGAACTGTTAGCGGCGATTCCCAGTGTGGTCTACGGGCTGTGGGGTATTTATGTTTTGGTACCTTTCCTTTTACCGCTTGAGAACTGGCTAAATGACAACTTCGGCTGGATTCCCCTGTTTAGTACAGAACCTACGCGGGTGGGGATGTTTCCGGCGGGGATTATTTTAACGATTATGATTTTGCCGATTATTACGGCAATTTCTCGCGATTCCCTGGCATCCCTACCTCCGGATCTGCGCCAAGCTTCTCTAGGGTTAGGGGCTACTCGCTGGCAAACTATCTTTCGGGTTTTGATTCCGGCGGCATTTTCGGGCATTGTTGGTGGCATAATGTTAGGGCTAGGTCGAGCCATGGGAGAAACTATGGCAGTCACCTTGCTGATTGGTAATGCCAATCAACTTAATTTTTCTCTACTCGCCCCCGCCAATACGATTGCATCCCTGCTGGCGAATCAATTTGCCGAAGCCTCAGGTTTACAGGTTGCGGCGTTAATGTATGCAGGTTTTGTGCTATTCGTCTTAACTCTAATCGTGAACATTCTGGCGGAGTTGATTGTGCGCCAAGTTAAGAAGTTTTAAGTTCAGTTAAAACTCATGCGCCATGCCCAAAAAGTGAAGTGAAGGATCAAAACCTGAAAATTTTATGTCAGACAATTTCCCAGATCAACAAGCTGAAGGCTTTCCCACTCACAGTTTTACCCGTTCCTACACGAGTGGGCGATCGCTGTTTGGGATCATAATGACTATCCTTGCCGGAGCGTGCCTAGTTATTGCCTTAATCCCGTTGTTTGCGGTGATTATCTATGTGATCATCAAAGGATTTAATCGCCTAAACCTGGACTTATTTACCCAGTTACCCCCAGCAGCAGGTTTATCCGGTGGCGGTGTGGGCAATGCGATTGTCGGTACGTTGATTGTAATCGCAATTGGGGCGCTGATTAGTGTTCCGATTGGTGTTTTAGCTGCCGTTTATCTGTCAGAATTTAGTTCCGGTCCAATTGCTCGCTGGATTCGCTTTGCCACTAACGTCTTAAGTGGTGTCCCTTCAATTATTGCTGGAATATTTGCTTATGGGATGATCGTGGTTGGATCGGCATTTGTCCCCTGTTCAGGTAGTTTTTCCGCATTGGCGGGAGGCGTAGCCCTGGCGGTATTGATGCTACCGATTATCATTAGAACCACCGATGAAGCCCTGCAAATCGTGCCTCAGGATGTGCGCTGGGCGTCTGTGGGTGTGGGAGCTTCGGAATATCAAACGGTATTGAGAGTAGTTCTTCCCGCCGCTTTACCCGCCATCCTAACTGGAACCACCTTGGCAGTTGCTCGCGCCGCTGGCGAAACAGCCCCGCTAATTTTCACGGCTCTATTCACCTTCTTCTGGCCCTCCGGGATATGTGAACCGACTCCCTCGCTAGCCGTGTTAGTTTACAATTTTGCCACCTCGCCTTTTTCGGCTCAGCAAGAATTAGCCTGGGCGGCTTCTTTACTCATGGTGGCTTTGGTCTTACTCACCAGTGTGATTTCTCGTTGGGCAACCCGGAAAAGCATTTATTGAACTATGGATTACCTAATTAATCTATCCATCTCAAAGGGGAGATTGAAATTCAACGTCTAAACATGAAAAACAACTTATTGTATCCAAATGCAACCCAAAATTCAGGGAAAATTATTATGGAATCTAATCAAAAAGTAGCAAGTCCGAATCAAGGACATGAACAATCAACAGAAACGGTTTTACGCACAGAAAACCTAGATATATACTATGGCAAATTTTTAGCGGTTAAGGGGGTATCTATGGAGATTCCCAAAAACCGGATCACAGCTTTTATCGGTCCTTCGGGTTGTGGTAAAAGTACATTAATTCGCTGCTTCAACCGTCTCAACGATTTAATTGATTCATTCCAGATTGAGGGTAAGGTTTACTATCGCCAGAAAGACCTTTATGATAAAAAGGTTGATCCGGTAGAAGTACGGCGACGGATTGGGATGGTGTTTCAAAAACCCAACCCGTTTCCCAAAACAATTTATGACAACATTGCTTATGGTGCTAGGGTAAATAACTATAAAGGTAATCTAGATGAATTAGTGGAAAGTTCCCTTCGCGCTGCCGCCTTATGGGATGAGGTCAAAGATAAGCTGAAAACCAACGGAATGTCCCTATCTGGGGGACAACAGCAGCGGTTATGTATTGCCCGTGCGATCGCTATTAACCCGGATGTGGTATTAATGGACGAACCTTGTGCGTCTCTTGACCCGATTTCCACCCTGAAAGTTGAAGACTTAATGCACGAATTGAAACAAAAGTACAGTATTGTGATTGTGACGCACAATATGCAGCAAGCCACACGGGTTGCTGATATGACCGCCTTCTTCAATGCTAAAGCAACAGAAAAGGGTGGAAAACAGGGGTATTTAGTTGAGTACGACGAAACCGAAAATATCTTTCAAAATCCCAAGGAGGAAGCCACGAAAGACTATGTAAGCGGACGTTTCGGGTGACATCCTCCCACAGCAAATCGGAGATTATGCTGTGGGCTTCTATTCTTAGTTTGTAGTGCGTAGTGTGTAGTTCGTAGTAAGGGCTTTAGCCCTTCTTTGAGATCTATTGCTTTTTAGCCTTAAGAACTCTCTCAATTTGGGGCTGGTGGCGAGCAATCACAACCAAGCGATCGCCCAACATGAGTTGTTCATCTTTGGGTGGGTTAACCAGAGTCTCTCGACGCCCCTTAGTTTGCCGTTCCACAGCAACTAAAATACTATCTAGCTCCTCTTTTAGCCATTGAGCCGCATTCCAGAATGAAATACCATTCCATTGCTGGGGTAGGGAAATTTTATAGATTTGGTTCCCCGTTTGCACAGTGAGCAATTCCGCTAACACATCCACAGAACCCCAATTTCGCACTGAAGTCGCCATTAAATGACTCGCCAATTCATCCGCCACAATCACATCTTCCACTCCCGCTACTCGCAGTTGCACATTATTTTTGCCATCAAGAAGTTGAGCGCAGGTATAGATACCCGGATGGAGTTTTTCAATCGTTAATGCCGCTAAAACAGTTCGTGCATCCCGATCCTGATCACTGCGCGGATGGGTGGCATCTGCCAACAAAATAGCCCGTGAGGTGTGATAAATTCCCACCGCTTCTAGGACATCAATTGTCGTGTAATCCCCGGTATAGAAATAAATTTGGGAACGATTAACATGTTTCAGTTCTCGCTCCGGAGTTTGGATAAATTCAGCAACCACCACAATCGGATGGTGTTTTAAACTGGGATCGGCTTGCAGTTGCTCAATCAGCAGATGTCCACTGCGATTCCAGCCACAGATAACAATATGATCGCGTAGTTCGTCCAATTCCCAGTGTTTAATTTCCATCACTGTTCTCAATCGTTGTACCATGACGGCGGAAACGACACCCGTAAACATGGCAAACATCGTCAAGCCACCCAGGATTACTATGAGTGTAACCAATCGTCCCGCATCGGTTTGGGGTTCACCGCCGATGGGTTCTCCGGATACAAGGGTAAAAAAGCTCCACCAGAGGGAATCCTTCACAGAGGCGAAATCCGGATTGGTAAACCCCTCTAGCAAATGAATCGCGATCGCGCCGACTAAAATAATTAAACCGACAACCAGCAATACGCCAATCTGGACACCAATACTCGTGGCTAAGGTAGAGCCAAGACGGTTTAAATTCTGATTGAGTAGGATTCCCACTCGCAATAGTCGTAGGAGGCGCAATACCCGCAACAGGCGAAATGCTCGCAATAGGGGCAATACGGCAATAATATCTAACCAATAGTGGCGGAAGAAACGGCGTTTTTTATGAGCAGAAAAATAGCGAATTGTCAACTCGATAATAAAGATGCCGGTGAGTAGTTCTTGAGTAAGATAGACAAGTTTATAGGGTTGCTCTTTACTGTCAAGCGTGACTTCGGCAATCACCAGGATCACAGAAAGCAGAATGAGAACGATTAGCGCCAGTTCAGTTTGGGGGGCATGGATAAAGCGATCCAAACGGGCTTGTAGGGTTTTGTTGGGCATGTTGAGGTATGAGAATCTCTCTTGACTTTAGAGACATTTATCTATACTGAACAATAACGCTTAAAAGGTCTTGTTCTATGGCGGTCAAAAACTCCGAAACCCATACATTTAAACAGTCCCAGGCGATGTCCAACCTACCGCCCCGAGAAAATGGCGATCGCTTAACCCGAAAAGAATTTGAGCGACGCTATCAAGCAACGACAACGATCAAGAAAGCGGAACTAAAACCCTTGATATACCGTAGGGTGGGCATTGCCCACCAGCATACCAGTCAGTGCCATTGAGCCTAAGTCGAATGGCACTGACTTAAGCTGGGTTCGTAGTAGGCACTTTAGTGCCAGAAGCGCTAAAGCGCTTACTACAAACTCTAAAGTCAGTGGCATTTAGCCTAAGTCTGCTGTTGGTGATGAGCAATTACAGCAGTTTGCTCTGCTATGCGGTACATTGTCGATCCCCCTAAATCCCCCTTAAAAAGGGGGACTTTGATCTACTGACTGTACTTCATGACAGCGCGAAGCGCTGTAATATATCACCTCCGCCTTCAACGGAAAAGTGTAAAATATCTGCCAGTGTAGCATCAGGAACATTAGCCATTAGCTCAATAATCTTAACACTTGCACTGTTTCTACTGAACTCACTCGTCCTGTAGCTTCGTACCGGTTTTTTGTTTATTGCGATAATCTCCATTGCAATTTCACGGATTATTTCAATGCATGACAGCTTATATGGAACTTTGGACAAAATTGTTACACGACATATAGTGAAATGCTTTTCAAGCGAGTATGACCCTAGATGTAGTGCTTATAAGCCTTTTGTCCAAAGTCCCAATTTATGTCTGACTACTCATCCTCCATCCGCTATCCTGGAATGAAATTCAGGATTAAGCAATGGTCACGTCGCCGGACAAGTAAACATCCTGAATCGTGTGGAACAGCTTAACGCCTTCCTCAAAAGGTCGCTGAAATGTCTTGCGTCCAGAAATCAATCCACAACCGCCAGCCCGTTTATTAATCACAGCAGTGCGAACAGCTTGGGCAAAATCATTTTTCCCTGATGAACCGCCAGAATTAATTAAACCGGCACGACCTGCATAGCAATTGAGAACTTGATAACGAGTTAAATCAATGGGGTGATCACTGGTGAGTTCCGTATAAACGCGATCATCCGTTCTGCCATATTTCTCACCCGTGGCTTTAGCCACCGCACCATAGCCATTATTGCATTCAGGCTGCTTCTGCTTAATAATATCGGCTTCAATGGTAACGCCAAGATGATTGGCTTGACCCGTGAGGTCAGCCGAAAGATGATAATCTTTATCTTGCTTAAACACGCTATGGCGTAAATAGCACCACAGGATTGTTGCCATCCCCAACTCGTGGGCGCGGGCGAAGGCTTTACTCACTTCCTCGATTTGGCGACTCGATTCTTCGGACCCAAAGTAAATCGTCGCACCGACAGCCACAGCGCCTAAGTTCCAGGCTTGCTCGACGTTGGCGAACATAAGCTGATCATATCGATTCGGATACGTCAGCGTTTCATTGTGGTTCAGTTTAGCAATGAAGGGGATGCGGTGGGCATATTTGCGAGACACCATGCCCAAAACCCCTAACGTCGTAGCAACCGCATTACAACCGCCTTCCAAAGCAAGTTTGACAATGTTTTCCGGGTCAAAGTAGACCGGGTTCGGGGCAAAAGAGGCGGCGGCGGAATGCTCAATCCCTTGGTCTACGGGTAGGATAGACAGATAACCCGTATTGGCAAGGCGTCCGCTTGAGTAGATCTGCTGAAGACTACGCAACACTGGGGCAGGGCGATCGCTATTGGCAAAAATCCGTTCCACCCAGTCCGGACCAGGTAAATGCAACAGACCTTTATCCACTTTAGCGTTGTACGTCAATAGATTGTCTGCCTCTTCACCTAACCAGGATTCTATCGATTGAGGTGCTGTTAAAGTAGCCGTCATATTGTTTTCCTCAAAGTGTTGTCACTTGTTTTTCAATTTTGACAGTCTTTGGGGGTGATCTCTGTCCCCATAACGATAGAGTTCCCCCTGGAGTCAGTGGCAGTTGCGGTTATCGATGTTCTCAATGGGGACAGAAGCGGATAAACGATGCCCTGTATCACTATTCAGAAAGACATCCTGGGATGTTGAGCGACTTTGGCTTAAACTAATGCCCAAACCTTGATTATTAAACAGACGATTCATCTGGATTAAATTATCAATTGCCTCCGCCATTCCCCCTGGAACAGTTTCCACCGTCGTAATTTGAATACCATTGGCTCCATTATCGTGAATTGTGTTATTTAAAATTTGGGTGTTAGTAATGGAGGCATTAAAGCCAGCTTCATCACCTCTTGCTTCTAACCGAATTCCATTATGACCATTATTCGCGATCGCATTCCCGGTGATCCGCGTTCCCCGAATCAAAACATCCATCAGCGGCAATACAGTATCAGGGGTATAAATATTAGAAAATATGGCAATTCCATCACCGCCATTGGCGATATTACTGCCACTGGGATTGATCCCAATATAATTGTTTTCAATCCGGTTATCCCAGGGCTGTGTCCCAAATCCTCGGTAGATATGAATTCCGTGGCGACGGTTCCGGTATAATCCGTACCAATATAATTACATTCCACTAAATTATTGCTGGCATAATTGGAAATCCAGAGATTTGTCGTATGGCTTCCGGCGATGACGTTGCCTCTAATTGTATGGTTTTGGGCAGGATATCGGGAATCTAAAGCGGCAAAATTGCCATCCCCTATCACTACACCATGACCGCGTTTCTCCGTGGTATTCCCTAATACATTTTTACCTGTGTAATCTGTGCCAATAAAATTATTAACAATAGTATTGCCTTGCTGATCGGCATTAGCATCGCCGTTGACGAGAACACCCAAGAATGTATTCCCGGAAATGACATTGTTTTTAATGATAGTATTATTGGGATTCGTTGTGTTTCCGGCTTTAATCACCACACCTCTGTTATTACCAAGGGCGACTGTACCCGTAACATCTGTACCAATATAATTGCTATCAATAATAATTTGGCTGGAGTTATTTAATATTTCGATACCAGCGCGTTGAAACTGATTAATTACCAGTCCTCTGATCACTACCTGATCCGCATCAATCGCAATACCACTTACTTTACCCGCCGCCGCACCATTTAACTCAATAACTGGACGGCTAATTGTTATTGTTTGGGCTGGAAGCGGAACGCCCATTGGGTTGGGACAAGTTAGGGAATGGGTTGCAATCGTTTGGAAACCGGGTTGAGATGTGCCATCAATAACCACCGCCTCTGTTAGAGTTGGTAATGGCGAAGTAGGGATAATGCTGGGTTGAGCCGATTGAATATTAAACGCGATCGCATCAATAATAGGATGGGGAGAACCTGTCCGGCAATCGCCATTTGTGGTATCCCTATTCGTATTGGCGTTATTAATCGCTTCGCGCAGCGTACAATTGCCATCACCAGCATTGATATCGTCGGCAGTGGTATTAACTACAATAGCAGCAGTTTGTGCCGAAGCACTATCCATGAGTAGCGAGAACCCGCTAGCCCATAAACCGATAGATGCTATAGCTTTTGTGCGCGTAGACATAATAAGTTTTTCAGCGTAGCGCTACCCCAAAAATAATTGTTCATGCCGTTGATGCTGTTCGTCAATTATAATACGAACTTACGCAATTTAATGCATTTTTTCTCTGTTCTCTGTTCCCTTATTCCCTCCCCTTGGTAAAGGGAGGGTTAGGGAGTGGTTTTTCTCAAGGTATGGGGGATTTTTCAGCTTACGTTGACGCGGAAAGAGGTTTTCCGCAACTGTTCCACCTAACTAATAATTCGCTTAAACAATGACAACTTGCCGTTATAAGGTGGATACCGCCAATTTAAATCGAACCAAAATCCTTTTTTCAATACACTCTTAAAGTGAGAAAATGTATCAAAACTAGCTTTACCGTGATAGTTGCCCATTCCACTATCCCCAACACCACCAAAGGGTAAAGTTGTCACTCCAACTTGCATTACCGTGTCATTGATACAAACACCACCGGATGAGGTTTGCTGCAAAACTTGTTGCTGTTTCTGTTTATCTTTGGAAAATAGGTAGAGGGCTAAGGGTTTAGGTCGAGCATTAATCTGCGCGATCGCATCATTCAAGTCTTGATACTCTAACACAGGCAAAATCGGACCAAAGATTTCCTCTTCCATGATCGGCGAATCCCAAGAAACCCCATCAATCACAGTGGGGGCGATATACTTATCTTCTGGTCGAGTTTGTCCGCCAGTGACAATTTTTCCATCCTTCAACAGAGGAACCAGCCGATCAAAATGTCGGTGACTTATAATTCGGGCATAGTCCGGACTTTTCTCCGGCTCCTGACCATAAAAATCTGCAACACATTTTTGCATTTCTGTCAATAGATCAGACTTAATTCGCCGATCAACTAATAGGTAATCTGGGGCGATACAGGTTTGTCCCGCATTCAGGTATTTTCCCCAAGTAATCCGTTTCGCCGTGTCTTTGAGATCCGTATCTGCATCGACAATACAGGGACTTTTACCGCCCAACTCTAACGTCACAGGCGTTAGATGTTTCGCGGCGGCTTCCATGACAATTTTGCCGATCGCGGTTCCCCCGGTAAAAAAGATATGGTCGAATTTTTCAGCCAGAAGTGCTTTACTGGTATCAGCGTCTCCTTCGACAATCGCGATATAAGCCGGATCAAAGGTTTTTTGGATTAGATTGGCGATCGCACTTGAGGTATGAGTGGAAATTTCTGAGGGTTTGAGTACCGCACAGTTTCCGGCGGCGATCGCGCCGACTAAGGGAGAAATCAATAACTGGAAGGGATAATTCCAAGGAGAGATAATCAGCACCACACCCAAGGGTTCAGGATAAATCTTCCCCGAGGCGGGGAATTGTTCTAATCCCACAGCCACCTTTTTCGGTTTAACCCAGGATTTGAGGTGCTTGATAGCGTAATTAATTTCCCCAATCGCCGCGATTTCAAAATAGGCTTCAAACTCCGGGCGCCCTAAATCAGCTTTAACCGCGTTGATAATCGCCTCTTGATCATCAACAACGGCTTGTTTAAGTCGTTTTAGCTGTTCGATGCGCCACTTGACATCCTTGGTTTTCCCTGTGGCGAAAAAATCCCGTTGTTTGCGGATAATATCAGTAACTGGTACTTGGGTAAGCATTCTGGCGTCCTTTCCGGCTGCAACTTATACTTATTGTGATAGCGTACTTTAACCTTGACTGAATCACTGTTGAAACGGATTATTGGCTTAACTGGAGGGATTGGTACAGGTAAAACCACGGTTTCTAATTATCTTGCCGATACCTATCAGCTGCCGATTTTAGATGCGGATAGCTACGCCAGAGACGCCGTGCAGCCTGGTTCCCCGGTTTTGAACCGGATTATTACCCGCTACGGTTCTGATGTAAAATTAGCCGATCGCACACTAAACCGCAAACGCTTAGGAGAGATCGTTTTCCCGAACCCAAAGGAACGCCAGTGGTTAGAACAACAAATCCATCCTTATGTGCGCGATCGCATTGAGTCTCAACTCAATATCCTAGAGTCTCCCACGGTGGTTTTAGTGATACCCTTATTGTTTGAAGCCAATATGACAGACTTAGTGACCGAAATCTGGGTTGTCAGTTGTCCCCAAGAACAGCAAATCCAGCGAATTCAAGAACGCGATCGCCTCTCACTCGAACAAGCTCAATCCCGTCTCAACAGTCAGCTTCCCCTCGCCGAAAAAGTGGCGCGTGCTGATGTGGTTTTAGATAATTCCTCCACTCGCGACTCTTTACTTCAACAAGTTGATCGGGCTTTGGTTAGAACGAAATAAACAAAAAATAAAATAGTAGTTTCATCCCCCGGTTGAAACGCAGGGGAGCCTGCACCATCGCTATTCTGTAAAGGTTACATCTTTGACTTCACCCATCTCTCCCAATGGTTTCGCTGTTTTTTGATTTAACGATACCCATACCGCCCCCGCGTTTCCAGATCGGATCGTTAATTCATTGTTAGCGTTCCAACTTTTGGGAGAATCGTTCTCCGTTAAAATTCCCTCAAACTCAGTTTTACCATCAACGCTAACCCGCACCCAGGATTCCCCTTTCACTTCTACTGTCACTTGAACCGGAAAATTGGGATCAGAGACAGTCGGCGCAGGCGTTGAGGTGACAGCGGGTTGGTTGGGATTAAGCTGTTGCTCAATTGTCCCAGAATCTTGAGCAGGTATAGAGGGTTGGGGTTTGAAGACTTGGTTAAGCAGATACACCAATCCACCGATCGCGACGATTCCACCAATACCAATGTATAGCAGAAAAGGTTGACGGTAGAGCCGATCAGATTGACGCGATCGCGAAATCGGAGTGGACTCAGAATTTTCGGCTTGAGAGTCAGCAGAATCAGAGGGTTGCGGTACCACCTCGGTGGCAAAGCTTTGGAGTAACCTTGTGCTGTCTAAATTCAGTGTTTCGGCATACCGCCGAATAAACCCTTGAACAAAGACAGGTTCAGGCAACTCCTCACACCGTCCAGCCTCTAGCGCTTTCAAAGAGCGCAAGGAGATAAAGGTTTTGAGAGCAATTTCCTCAATCGATTTCTCCTGCTCTTCTCTACAGTGTCGTAAATAGGTTCCTATATTTTTCAGTTGCTCTTCTTGAGCCGTAGTTAAATGGTTCACCTGATCCGCCTATCAAGGATTACACATTTATCGCGAATAGCGCTCCCAGTATATCACCTGTCCGTTGTCCATTGTCTATTGTTAAGGACAAAGAACAACAGACAACAGGCAAGTGACTCAAACAACGCTACTGACTACCTCCCACGACAACATTGCGAATTCGTAAAGAAGGACCACCACACCCTACAGGTAAGCCACTCTGTCCGCCTTTTCCACAACCGCCTGACTCATCCCAGTAGAAGTCATTACCGATCGCTTCGATGTCGCCTAAGGTTTTAAACACATTGCCAGATAGGGTAACATCCCGCACGGGTTCAGCAATCTGTCCCTCGCGAATCATCCAAGCTTCACCCGCGCTAAAGGTGAACATCTCCCCATTAGTCATACCCCCTAACCAGTTGCGGGCATAAACCCCTTCGCGAATTCCTCGGACTAAATCCTTAACCGGGGTTTTGCCCGGTTCAATCCAGGTATTGGTCATGCGGACAATAGGTGGATAGTGGTAGTTTAGACAACGGGCATTGCCAGTGGGAGCTTCGCCTAACTTACCTGCCGTTTCACGAGAATGCAGACGCCCCACTAAAATGCCATCTTTAATCAGTTGAGTCGTTGTTGCAGGTGTTCCTTCATCATCGTAGCAATAGCTACCGCGATGTCCCTCTGGGGCAGCACCGTCGAAGATTTGCAAATCCGGTGAACCAAAGCGACGCCCTTTGCTCATGACTTCCAACAGATCGGGGTTTTCATACGCCATATCCGCTTCTGAAAGATGTCCGAAGGCTTCATGAACAAATAAACCGGAGAGAATAGGATCAATAACCACCGTGTAAACTCCTCCCCGAACGGGTGACAGAGACAAAGCATTAACTGCCCGTTCCGCCGCCCCCTGTACTTGCCTGTCAAGATCCGTGAGATCTTCGTAACCATTGCGAGATCCGGTGGTTTCTCGTCCCGTCTGCACAATCTCATCCTTTCGGGCGGTAGCCGAGAAACGCATTTCTAGATCTGCCCAAGATTGCTCAATTAGAGTGCCTTCGGAGGTGGCGATAATGATCCGTTGATGGCTGTCCCCGTAGCGGACAGAGGTGGTTGTAATCCGGGGATCAAAACGTTTGAGCAATTGGTTGTAGCGATCGCACAGCGCTTTCTTCTCGGTTAGAGGAATCATCCGGGGATCAGTCCCAGTTAGGGGGAGTTGGCAAGTATCTTGCACGATCGAAATCGGGGCAAGTAGGGTTTCTCCATCCCCGACAATTCGGGCGGCGCTGATTGCTTCTTCCAGTCGCTCCTTCAGGCTAGAGAGTTGATTGAAACTGGCAAAGCCCCAACCGCCCTTATAACAGGCTCGTACCTGTCCACCAATAGCAAGCCCCTCACTCAAGGTTTCTACCTTATTGCCCCGCACGATAATGCTGGTTCCTTCAGATTCTTCTAAGCGAATCGCTAAGTAATCCACGCGAGAGCGATAGCGAGCGATCAGGTCTGCAATTAAATTTTGAGTATCCGCGAGTACAGTAGGCATGGTCTAGGGAACTAGCAAGATAGAACTGCTTCTATTGTGCAATGACTCTAGCCTTGGCTGCTACGGTTGTTCTCCAATCCGCCGTTGATACTCTTGCTCTGTGATTAAATCTTGGGTACTCTCCACCCGGTCTAGAAACACAAGACCATTGAGATGATCATATTCATGCTGAACAATTCTTGCCACAAAATCGGTTAACTGTTGTCGCTGCGTCTTACCCTGTTGATTGGTGTACTCTACCTCAATCGCCTGATACCTCGGCACTAACCCGCGAATACCGGGAATACTTAAGCAACCTTCCCAGCCTTTGACCACCTCATCTGAGTGAGCCACAATCTGTGGATTGATCATCGCTGTCGGTTCCATGGTGGGGGCATTCGGATAGCGGGGATTGGGACGAGACGCTACGATAAACAAACGGCAGGATTGAGAAACTTGGGGAGCAGCGATTCCTACCCCGTTAGCAGCTACAGCCTTTGCCTTGAGAGCCTCAATCAGCTTGTGTATCGATTCATCTTGAACATTATCGATGGGTTGCGCTAGCTGGCGTAAGATAGGGTTGCCTAACTGAGCGATTTCTAGGGATTGGGTCATAACAGGGTGAAATTAAACTGGACAGTTACTATTTATTGGTGTACTTTACTCAATACTAAATCGCTATATATATAGATAGACGTGTGCCGGAATATCTCGCCAATTGATCGAATGAGGAGAACAAGCAACAATTACCGACAATAGAGGAATGCCCGTGGAAATGTCCCCCGAACAGCTCTGGATAAAGGTATTGGAGCGTCTACAACTCCAACTCAGCCGACCCACGTTTGAAACCTGGCTCAAGGGAACAACCGCTCAGCAGCTCGACCAGAATTGCTTAGTGGTTTGTACTCCCAATCCCTTTGCCAGGAATTGGTTGCAAAAGTATTACATCAAAACAATCACTGATGTGGTGCAGGAGATCCTGGGACAATCGGTGGACATTTACCTTACCGTGATCACTGACGACGACAACGCCACAATCAGCGATACAGGTATTTCCTGGTCGGTTCCGGTTGCGGCTAACCCCGATGCAGAACGTCCATCTCATCAACTCCCTAAACCCACAGAGTTAAATCAGAAGTACGTGTTTTCTCGCTTCGTGGTTGGTTCAAATAATCGCATGGCTCATGCGGCGGCTTTGGCTGTAGCCGAATCACCAGGGCGGGAGTTTAATCCCCTGTTTTTGTGTGGGGGCGTTGGTTTGGGGAAAACTCACTTAATGCAAGCGATCGCGCATTTTCGGTGGGAGAATTCTCCGAGTTCTAAGATCTTCTATGTGTCTACTGAACATTTTACCAATGACCTAATTGCCGCCATCCGCAAAGATAGTATGCAAAGTTTTCGGGAACACTATCGAGCGGCTGAGGTGCTGTTGATTGATGATATTCAGTTTATCGAAGGAAAAGAATATACTCAGGAAGAATTTTTTCATACGTTCAATACCTTACACGAAGCGGGTAAACAAATCGTCTTAGCATCCGATCGCCCGCCGCATCAGATTAGCCGCTTGCAAGAACGGCTATGTTCTCGCTTTTCGATGGGGTTAATCGCCGATATTCAGCCGCCTGACTTGGAAACCCGGATGGCAATTTTGCAAAAAAAGGCAGAGTATGAGAACATCCGGTTGCCGCGATCAGTGGTCGAGTATATTGCGACTCAATATAAATCGAATATTCGCGAACTAGAAGGGGCATTAATTCGAGTCGTCGCCTACATCTCGATTTCGGGAGTACCGATGAGTGTCGAGAACATTGCACCAATTTTGAATCCGCGAACCCCAACCATACAAGCTGCTCCGGAGATCATTGTGACAACCGTCGCTGATGCCTTTAATGTCTCGGTAGAAGACTTGAAAGGGAACTCACGCCGCCGAGAAATTAGTTGGTCTAGGCAAATTGCTATGTATCTGATGCGGCAGCATACTGACTTGAGCTTACCCCGAATTGGTGAAGAATTTGGCGGCAAGGACCATACCACGGTTATGTATAGCTGCGACAAGATTACTCAATTACGAGAACGCGATCCCAGCGTGGCACAGAAACTGAGTCAATTGAGCGATCGCATTAATTTGGCAAGTCAAACTCAAAGCCAAGCTTAAAGGGAACAGGGAACGGGGAACAGGGAACGGGGAACAGGAAACTGTGCAGGTAGAGTGTAGGGTGTAGGGGCGGGTTAGACAGATAACATTTTGATCCGTCCTTGGCAGAGAAAAAATTAAATTAGAGCTTATCCGAGAAGTATTGGGTATGGGATGAGTATAAATACACGGTGGAAAAATTTCCGCAATTTTCCACAACCTTTTCCACAAGGACTCCGTTCCTAAAACACGAAGAATTCAGGAATTGGCAATCATCTGAGTCTAGTTTTTCCACAGTTTCCCCAAGGTCTGAATTCCATGCTAGAGTTGCCTCTGGATAGATGAGAGAGCCACGATTGTGCCTCATGTAGAGTCCAACTCAAATCTCGCTGACTTTCCTTGACGAGAATTCTAGCTGTGCCAAACATTGACGATTCCTTCTATGAAACTAACTTGTACCCAAAGTGAACTCAATACCAATCTTTCTCTCGTAAATCGGGCGGTTCCCTCACGTCCCACCCATCCGGTATTGGGTAATGTGTTACTCCAAGCCGATGCGAAAAATCAGCGAGTAAGTTTAACCGCCTTCGACTTGAGTCTAGGTCTGCAAACCAGTTTCAACGCCAACGTCGAAGCGGATGGTGCGATCGCGATTCCGGCTAAACTGTTCAATGACATTGTTTCCCGTTTGCCAGAGGGAGACATTACTCTCGATGACTCCCTATCCGAAACGGAGAGTGATGCACACACCGAAAGCCTATCGATCACCTTAACCTCGACATCCGGACAATACAAAATGCGAGGAATGAACTCAGAGGACTTTCCCGAACTCCCCCAAATCGAAGATGGAATGGTGGTTAAACTCCCGGTTGAAGCCTTAATTGAAGGATTGGGCGGATCATTATTTGCCACCAGTGCAGATGAAACCAAGCAGGTGCTGACCGGAGTGCATCTGATGGTTCAAGAAGATAGTCTGGAATTTGCCGCGACTGATGGTCACCGACTAGCGGTTGTGGAAACTCTTAACGCTAAACCAACCAGTGAGGAGGATGAAGACCAACCCTCTGACGAAACCCAACCTGGAGAAGAGACTCCCTCGTCCTTTGAGTTAACTGTACCCGCTAGAACCTTACGGGAACTTGAACGGATGTTAGGACTCTCTGAATCCAGTGATACTGTCGCCTTGCAGTTTGAGGTAGGTCAAATTATCTTCCAAGGCGGTAATCATCGCTTGACCAGTCGGACATTAGAGGGACAATATCCGGCTTACCGCCAACTCATCCCCGGTCAGTTTCAGCGCCAGGTGGCTATTCCTCGGCGTCAATTACTGAGTGCGGTTGAACGAATTGCAGTCTTGGCTGATCAGAAAAATAATATCGTCAAGTTTGATATTGATGCCCAGGCGCAAACCATTGATCTGACCGTGGAAACTCAAGATGTTGGCAGTGCCAGAGAGTCCCTATCAGCACAAGTTACGGGTGAAAGTATCGAGATTGCCTTTAATGTGAAGTACTTAATCGACGGCTTAAAGGCGCTGTCTACGTCAGATATTCAGCTCCAAATGAATGCGGCGAATACTCCAGTGATTCTCACACCTCTGGGTGGCTTGAAAATGACCTACCTGATTATGCCTGTGCAAATCCGGGATTGAGGTTTTTGTCTAGGGTTCATGGTTCATGGTTCATAGTTCATTGGTTCTTACATTTGTAGCTGCCATGGACAATGAACGATGAGCCTGGTATATGGCAAACTCTTTCTCATTTTAGTTATAAAACTATACATTATTAATTTATATTTTTTTGCCAAAAAAATTAAAAGCTTATTGTCGTTTACGAGGATAATCTTAAACACGACGTTACCTAGAAATTATTGATTAATTTATTTCTCCCAGTGTCATTACTTTTATTTATCGTTTTGAAACCCTTCTTGATATCTGCTATTATCTATAAGCAGATTTGAGCTTTAAAATTGCGCCATGGAATATTGGAGTCAGCCAATGGGAAAAACCGACATCCATATTTTATTGTATTCCATTATACAATTATCTAGCCGATCTACAGGATAAGTAAAAAATAATGCTGAATAATGTGTCCAGCACAGATTATTATTTCCAAACTGATTTAGACACATTATATCTTGCCATCAATAATTGTTTAGCGACTCGAATCTATCTTCTGGGTGCAATAGACAGACCATTATAAGCTAGACAAGTGGTAATCAGGGTTCAATTTAAACATTTGCCGGACTTTTATATAAACTTTACAAAGTCTTCATTGTCCATTTACAAAGTCTTCATCATTACTTAACTTAATACTCCTGTCTCATTTTCAAATTCTTGATAACTGTAATGTAAACAGTAAGTTAAGCCAGTCAGGGTTCATAAGCGTGCTTACCTTCCCAACAGCGAATGATTGATCTGTGATGCAACCCGTAATCGATAAACAAGTTGTCGTATCTGACCATGTGGTAACCATGGTGTTCACAGACCTAGTTAGTTCCACAGCGGTCAAAAAATATTTAAAGGGAAATGACATCACTACCCGCAATCGCCTCTACTTTGACACGATTCTCAAACCCCATCGCCAGCGTGTTGAAGCGAATTTAGTGGCTTACGGAGGGCGTGTAGTCAAGACCGAAGGTGACGCTTACTTTGTGGTTTTCGCCAATGCGTCTCAAGCAGCTCAGTGGGCAGTGGCGCTGCAAATTAGTCACACCTGTGAACCCATTGACACCCCCCTGGGTCCGTTACAAGTCAAAATTGGCATGCACACCGGGAGTCCCTTACCCGACGGTGATGATTTTATTGGCGAGGAAGTTGACTACGCGGCTCGGGTGTCCTCACTTGCCCATGGGGGACAAATTCTGCTGTCGGAAGTGACAACAGACTTGATTTACGATGGGGGAATTACAGACTTAACCATTATCCCCCGTGGCAATCACTACTTAAAGGGCATTGGCAAAGCGCCGATTTTTGAACTGCTATACCTCAACAAACGGCAACGACAGCGTAAAAAACCCAGATCTTGGAAATCTCGGGGTCTTCAACTGTTGGCAAGTCTAACCGGTGTCGGCGTGGCAATGGGTGTTGGTTTGACAGGTATGCTACAGCCTTTGGAACTGAAGGCGTTTGACCACTTTATGCAAATCCGTCCTCAACCGGAAAGTCCTGACCCACGCCTGCTGATGATTACGATTACAGGGGGTGAGGTTCGAGCACAATCCTCTGCTCAACGGCAAGGGTTATCCTTGTCGAATGCTAAACTGGCTCAACTCCTGGAAAAATTAGCCCAATATCAACCGCGAGTCATTGGTTTAGACCTCTATCGCGATTTTCCAGTAGACCCTCAATATGGTGATTTAGCGAATCGTTTACGGCAAGACAAGCGTTTAATAACCGTCTGTAAGGTGGGAGATACAACTGATAATCCCGGAATTCCGCCTCCTCCAGATATTCCTCCAGACACCTTACCCGAACGAGTTGGATTTAGTGATGTAATGTTAGACCCAGATGGCGTTGTGCGTCGTCATCTTCTGGGTTTAGCGCCTCCTGACCAATCCGAATGTCAAATCAGTAACTCTTTGAGTCTAGTTATGGCTTTGCGTTACTTAGAAGAGGAGGGCATTACGGCTGAGTTGACTCCCAATAATGATTTGCAGATTGGTCAGGTTGTTTTCCCGACCCTAAAAAATAATAGTGGAGGGTATCAGAATATCGATGCCGGGGGCTATCAAATGTTACTGAATTATCGGGCTACGAGTTCAGTAGAAACGATTGCGCGTACCTATACGTTAAAAGAGGTACTTGAGGAAAATAAATTAACGCCTGAATTGGTCAAAGACCGTATCGTGTTTATTGGTACTGTTGATAAGACCTTTCATGATTTTCATGCAACTCCGTACAATAAAAACAACCGACCTGAGACGGCTGGGGTATTTCTGCAAGCCCAGATGACGAGTCAAATTATCAGTGCGGTTAAGGATGAGCGACCTCTTTTGGTGTGGTGGTCTGAGTGGGCTGAATATCTTTGGATTGGGGCTTGGTCTGTTGTGGCGGGTCTAGTCAGTTGGCGTTTCCGGTCCCCTCTGTTGCTGGGCTTGGCAGTCGCTGGAATGCTGAGTGTTCTCTATGGCTGCTCTTATGTGATCTTTATCCAAGGAATTTGGGTGCCGATGATACCATCAAGCATAGCGATCATTGTCACCAGCGGCATGGTTAGTGTGTATTTTGCCCATCCCCGTTTAAAATATTGGATACTCTATTGATACCAAATCCGCCTTTGTCACCCCCTTTATACCTTGGCTGCTATTCCCCACACCCCACACCCCATTTAGCACCTATAAAGGGGGTAGTTAACCCGGATATTGTCATAGACATGGCTCATATTATGCTTGGATCTTTGTCTATAAAACTTTTAAATGACTTTATGGGTCTTTTGGAAGATGGTGGCGAACATTTAGTTATGACTCTCATCGCTTGGTTTGTATTTTTGCTGTTCGATTCCTCCTCAGATCACCCTGTCTCTAAACTCAAGTTTCCTAATGCGGCTACCAAGCCAAGGCGGGACATTGATCTGTGAGAAAGTGTTAGGTGTTTAGTTTTAGGTTGAAGTTGAACAGAAGGAGTAAGCAGGCGTACGATTATGATAGTGTATCGGGGGGCTTGGAGTGACTGAAGCCGAGACAAAAAAACCTAAAACCTCTGTTCAGCTAGAACATCGGTTAAGAAACCAGGTTTCTTTGGGTGAAAGGTTGATATGGCGCTGTCATCTTCACTCCAAACCCGGTTTCTAGGAATACTTGACCGACGCTCTAGCATGTCCCGCCTTAAATTGATAACTAATTACCTAAATAGTGTTCCCTAGCAACGATAGCTGCACTCTTGGGAACACCTACTTTAGTCAGTCGTTTAAGTTAACGGGCTAGGAGGGATTCGAACCCCCGACACCGTGGTCCGTAGCCACGTGCTCTAGTCCACTGAGCTACAAGCCCTAGCTGTGAGTGATTGACTCACCGATTACTTACAATATCACATCTTTATCCAATGACGCAAGACTTTGCCAAAAAAACATCTCTGAGCCATCTAAATTCTCAGGGTCAAGCCCAAATGGTCGATGTTTCCAGCAAACCCGCTACCCGCCGCCAAGCCATCGCAGCGGCTCAAGTGCGGATGCAAACGGCGACATTCCAAGCGATTGAGACAGGCAATGCGCCAAAAGGAGATGTTTTAGCCACCGCCCGACTAGCTGGAATTATGGCAGCCAAGCAGACGGCAAACCTGATCCCGTTGTGTCATCCCTTACCCTTACACCAAGTAGAGATACAAATCCAACCGGATGCTCAATTACCGGGGTATCAGATTCAGGCATCGGTAACAACAAAAGCCGAAACCGGAGTGGAAATGGAAGCTTTGACAGCCGTTTCCGTTACTGCCCTGACGCTGTACGATATGGCAAAAGCATTGGAGAAATCTATTCAAATTGAATCCATCCGCCTGGTGAGTAAGACGGGTGGCAAATCCGGCGAGTATCAATCCCCCAGTTAAGCGATCGCACTGTCGTATCCCCTGTACGCTAATTGGCGCAGGGGATTTACGTGTATTTACGGATGTCTAATCAGCTTCAGAGTATTTAAATTTAAATTTGATCAATTAACTTGTCTGAATTAATCAACAGAGACAGGCAGTTTAGTTAAAGCAATCACTCAATACTAAATGATTTACTGTATAGGCATTATTTACGTAACAATCGCAACTCATTTGTTTATGACTTGGTTTGAGTTGGCTGATGACATGAGGAATTTATCTGAGCAAGAAAAAGTCCTCTCCTGGATTACATTGGTTATTGCGGCTATATTTTGGCCACTTGTGATCCCTATTGCTTACACAAAGCTACTTAAATCTCAAACGTCTAAAAGACTTACTTAAACTTCCATCTTGCACGCCTTCAGGGTAAGCCGATTTTAGCGTAAGGTTACGACTAAGGAAGCCTACACTGTACCTATAGGGTCAGTGTAGTAGAATATCATTCTCTATAGGCTTCCCCTGTTGTTTCAGCTTGTAGTATTGAGGATGAACAGGCTGAGGTAACCAAACTATAAACAGTATGGCAGAACACAAACGGATTGGTATTCTCACCAGTGGTGGGGATTGTGCGGGGTTAAATGCGGTGATTCGAGCGGTGGTTCACCGAGCGGTGGGAACGTACAATTGGGAGGTTTGGGGCATTTATCGCGCCACCCAAGGCTTGATGCAGCGCCCTCCCCAAGCGACTCGCCTCGAACCCAAGCAAGTGGATGCGGCGCTAACTTTGGCGGGAACGATTCTGGGAACGACGAATAAAGGCAACCCATTTGCATTTCCCATGTCTGATGGTACAGTACGCGATCGCTCGGCGGAAATTGCACAAGGGTATCATCAGTTGGGACTCGACGCCCTGATTGGGATTGGTGGTGATGGTAGTTTGGCGATTTTGCGTAAACTGGCGGAAGTTGGGGGGATAAATTTGGTGGGGATTCCCAAAACGATTGATAATGATGTGGGGATTACGGAGCGCTCCATCGGATTTGATACAGCGGTAAATATTGCCACAGAAGCCCTCGACCGTTTACAGTTTACCGCCGCTAGCCATGATCGGGTGATGATCCTGGAAGTTATGGGGCGCGATGCGGGTCATATTGCGATTAGTGCGGGAATTGCAGGCGGTGCTGATATTATTCTAATTCCGGAAATCCCTTATACTCTAGAACGAATCTGCCAGCAAATCCAACAACGCAAACAACAGGGCAATAACTATAGTGTGGCAATTGTCTCCGAAGCCGTTCGCACCGAATCTGGGGAAGTGGTGCAGAATATGCTCAGTTTTGGCGAATGTCGCTATGGTGGAGTTGGTCACTATTTGGCAGAACGAATTAGCGCATGCAGTGGTGCAGAAACACGAGTGACGGTGTTGGGACATACCCAGCGCGGTGGTACACCGTCACCCTTAGATCGTCTCACCGCCTCAGTCTTCGGTGTCGCGGCAGTGGATTTAATCGCAGATCAGGACTACGATAAGATGGTGACCTGGCAAAATCGACAGGTTGTCAGCGTCCCGATTGTAGACGCGATCGGTCAGTATAAAGCGGTGGATTCCCAAGGGACTCTGGTGAAAACCGCCAGAGGTTTAGGAATTTGTCTAGGAGATTAATGCACGTTAGACTCTTGACGTTGTAGCGACAAATACGGCAAATACCAGAAAAGGGACACAAGGCAAAATCAGGCTTTATGTCCCTTACTACGTAAAATTTTTTCTGGTTCAAAGAGCGTTAAATCGGGTTCGCTTTAGCGCTACCACGCATTATTTGCGGTATTGCGGCGAGATCCACCACGATTATTATCCCGGGGTCTGGCTTTATTAACTTTGAGCTGGCGTCCCATCCACTCTGCGCCATCCAATTGGGAAATAGCAGATTCTTCGTGAGCTTCGTCTGTCATCTCGACAAAAGCAAAGCCTCGAACTCGACCTGTTTCCCGATCTGTGGGTAATACGACTCGCTTGACAGTGCCATAATCAGCAAATACTGTTTGTAAGTCGTCTTCGGTAGCTTGGTAAGACAGGTTTCCGATGTAAATGGTCATTTGAAATCGATAAGGCTGAACGAAAGGCTAAAGTTCAGAGCCACAGACGAAAACTCGAAAATGCAAATAGCTTAAAGTCTTGTCTGGTAATCCGTGGTTAGTTTCCAGGGTGATCAACTAGGAATGTAGCTGCCCAACCAAAAATCTCACCAAAGGTAGAACTGAACTTACAGATATCGTTAATGATAACCTAGAAATGGTTTTCTGGTCGGTTATCTAGCTTACCTCGGCTTACTTCGACTTCGCTCAGTAACACGCTCGGTAACACGCTCGGTGTGTCACAGGCAACAGGCAATGGATTTGAGGGTCGTTAACATTTCTTAGTACAAAAGGAAGCCTACCCTGTACCCTTAGGGTCAGTGTAGGAGGATGTCACCAGTGAGAGTGTTATGCCCTCGGAGTTCTATTCAATCGAGATAGATTGAGGTCCGTTCGTCCTGCCATTGTCACTTCCTGTCGGAGTGGTTGTATAGCTTGTGGAACCCGTTTGCTGATCGAGCCAACTTTTAACGGGGTCATCTGAAAGATTGAGTCGAAACACTCCTGAACAAAATCCGCCTAAGAATGCTACAGGCTGTTGGAACAATTCTTTAACGATAGGGGTGAGTTCATCAAGAAACATTGGTTAAATTCTCCTTCGGTCAATCACAAGTTTACTTATGGGTGGAATGGACAAAACCCAACCCTCTATTTGCCAAGACTGACGTTCCTAATTTATAGGCAGAGTGGCATTACCATTATCTTACTCGCCAAAGCACCACAAAAAAGCGAGTAAGGCAACAATCAGGGTTAATGAGGTGAAAGGTTTCAATGAATTTAAGATATCCACCGGAAACAAGACGAGAACCTCTGAAAATAGCCAACTCATAATCAGCAGCAGCGAAATCAATATAATTAAAGGCACAGTACCTCCAGAGCCAAACGAGTGTGGCAGATGCCAAGGTGTCACCTCTTCAACACTATATAAGCGGGAAATCAGATAGAACAAGAGTAGACAGTCTGATCAACTGGTACTCAAGGGGGATAGGGAAAGAAGTTAACAATCAGTGTTTCCAGGAGAGTTAAGGTATGTTACGGCAAAGGGGTTCTCAAGTATTAATAGCCATGGTGATAGCGCTAACGGCTACACCCGTTTTATCCCAGTCAGCCAATTTTGGCACGTTAACCTTATCACCCGGATTTTCCTCGGAGGAGGGAGCGGCGATAGGTACGACAGGGGGTTCATTTTCATTGCCGTCGCTAGTGAACCGCGATCGCGAAAATAATCCTTGTCTAGGTTATGCCGAGGAAACTCCCGATCACATCATAGACTTAGACGCAGATTTTAATCAGCTCCAGATTGCCGTTGATAGTGGCGGTCAAGACACCACATTATTGATTACTGGACCCAATGGCTTTGCCTTGTGCGGTGATGATACGGGCGCAAGCAAAGATGCTAGCGTAACCAGCTCAAACGTTGAGGCAGGAGAGTATCAAGTCTGGGTGGGAACCATCAATCCCAATCAAGCCTGGAACTATACCCTGACTGTGCGAGAGTAGCCAAGAACGATAAGATAGTCAATGAGTTGTTTACGTTTGTTTCTCTTAACTCGCTTGTGCTATCCACGTTTTTAGCTGACTTCCGCATCATCTTTGATCGCGACCCCGCTGCTCGCAACTGGCTCGAGGTTTTATTATGCTACCCCGGTCTACAGGCACTCCTGTTTCACCGCCTCTGCCATTGGTTGCATACTATCGGGATTCCGTTCATCCCTCGTTTTATTTCTCAGTTTTCTCGCAGCTTGACGGGTATTGAGATCCATCCCGGCGCCCAAATTGGTCAAGGTGTCTTCATTGATCATGGCATGGGTGTTGTCATTGGTGAGACGGCAATTGTGGGCGATTACTGTCTTATTTATCAAGGCGTCACCCTAGGGGGTACAGGGAAAGAATGTGGCAAACGCCATCCCACCTTAGGAGAAAATGTTGTCGTTGGTGCGGGTGCCAAGGTTCTCGGTAACATTCAAATTGGCAACAATGTCCGCATTGGTGCAGGTTCAGTCGTTTTGCGAGATGTTCCGTCTGACTGTACAGTTGTCGGTATTCCAGGTCGCATCGTTTATCGTTCTGGAGTGCGCGTTAATCCCCTAGAGCATGGTAGTTTGCCCGATTCGGAAGCCACTGTGATTCGATCATTAGTGGATCGGATTGAAATCCTGGAACAAAAGTTGGCAGAGTTAAGCGAAAAGCCGTCATCGACACCTGTGCAAAATTGGCGCGATTTGAATTCTGATCGGGTTCCGATGGTTAAGGCGGATAGCTGCCAACTTCGAGATAAAGCGATTCAGCAATTTTTGGATGGAGCTGGAATTTAAGAGTTTTACCGGAATTCACATCTTAGCCGAGGACAAAGGGTCAAGAACTCACCGTCAACCCTAACGGGTATGACGGGAGCTTGAAAAAGCTCGCTCCTTGACCAGACTCAGTTCGCAATAACTACGTTATTCAGTTCATGAAACCTACAGATACGTGCCAGTTTGTAGCTCTTTCGTACAGTTTTAAACAGGCGTAATGAGTTAAGCCAGTGAGCTTGTTGTTCAATCCTGTAAGGGGCGAGTAACAAATGCCTATTGCTTAGGGGGATTAAACCTCTCAAGGTGGCGGCAAAAGGACACGGAACAAGACAACGTTGCCGACCTGATCAATACGGTTTTCCCAAAGCTCATGCTCCAAAAGCTAAGTTTTTTCAGGGGTTTCAAACAGGCGACGTTGTTAAAGCAGACGTTCCAAAAGGTAAGTTTGTAGGTCAGTACGTTGGTCGAATTGCTATTCGATTTAGACCAAGCTTTATTCTGCAACTACCCGCTCAAAAGTTTGATGTACATCCCAAATACCTGAAAACTATTCACAAGGCTGACGGCTATGAATATCAATTCTGAAACAGAGGATTCACTTTCGCTCAATTGTTTATTTGGCGGCAATTCCCCTGCCGCTAACCAAGCGCGGGTATAACGGGAGTCCTCTTGCCGCATCCAAGATGGAGGATGGAGGAGGGAACCAGGATATTCTAATGCTTCATCCTTCATGCTGCATTAAGCTGATGTGCTTTTTAATTGGATATTCTATTCCCTGTTCCCTTTGACTAGTACATGCGACTCAGGACGTAATCAGTTAGCTCGACTAAAGCTGTCGTAGCGGGTGAGGGTTTCAAGGGCGTCAGATTGTCTAAGGCGAGACGAGCATGGTAAGCCGCCAGTTCACGCGATCGCTCAATACCCCCACTCTCCATCACTAATGCCAAGGCTTGATTAATGTCATCCGGTTGGGCAAACTCTCGCTCAATCAAGACCTCTAGGTAGGGTTTTTCTTCCATAGCATATAAGACAGGGGCAGTTAGATTTCCGCTAATCAAATCAGAACCCGCCGGCTTGCCCAACACCTCTGTGGATGCGGTGAAATCGAGGATATCATCAACAATCTGGAAGGCTAAACCTAGATGATTTCCATAGCGATACAGATTTTCAGCTACCTCGGCTGAGACGCCACTCAAAAGTCCGGCTGACTTGGAACTGTTGGCAATCAGGGATGCTGTTTTCTTGTAGGTCTTTTCTAGATAGGTATCAATGGTGGTACTCGCTTCAAATCGCGTCAGTCCCTGCTGAATTTCTCCCTCCGCCATATCCTTAATCACTTGGGAGAGTAACTTGACCACCTCTAAGTTGTTGAGATTAGCCAGATACCAAGCCGATTGACCAAACAAAAAATCTCCAGCTAGTACGGCAACACGGTTATTGAACATATTATTAACCGTGGGGACATTACGACGGACTGATGATTCATCTACGACATCATCGTGAACCAGAGAAGCGGTATGAATCATTTCGGTAATTTCCGCTAGACGTCGATGACGGGGGGTAATATCCGAATCCAGCACCGTCGCTCGCGCAATCAATAGGACAATGGCTGGTCTTACCCGCTTGCCCCCAGCCCCAAATAGGTGTTCTGCTGCGGCATAGAGGATGGGGTGACGGGCACCCACTAGGTTCTTTAAGTTCTCGGTCAGCAGATAGAGGTCTGCTTCAACAGGGGCAAAAAGGGAAGTCACTGAGGTCATGGATTGGGCGACTCAGAAATTAGGTTACGAAAGTTTACATATTCTTTCCTTAATTTTAAGCGAAGCGTCCCAAGTAGGGAAATCTGTTTGACCAATAACCTGATGGGGGGGACTCCCTGGAATTGTATCGACTTATTAAGTTGATAAGAAAATTCCTAGAAATTGCTGGAACTCTTATGTTAAGCTAAATATTAAGGATTTCAAAAGATTAATCGACCGATTGACTCCGAGATGGTAGGGACAACTAGCTTCCTTACCTTTAGGTTAAGGTGCCGTTAGGTAGGCAGAGATAGCCTCAAGGTTTTGGATGACGGCTGGGTAGTTTAACTAAGTGTCGTCCTCTATTTTACATAAACAGGAGCTTTCCGGTAGGAAACCTGTCAAGCTTCATCCAACTGAGTTGGAGAAAGGCTTGTACACATCACTGTCAGTAGTAGTGAAGCAACCGAAAAGCTGGGGAAGTTTTCCCCGGGGTTCATGGTGCTAGGGTTTATTGCTCCCTGGTTAGCTAGTACCGTTGCCTCAGCTTCTATGAAATCTTACATAACTTTGCTGTTCGTTCATACTATGATTTACACTGATATGCCTTTGATTATTCCTGTTCTGGCAACTGTTTATTTGGTCGCGATTTACTTGCTGTTAATGGTAGCTCAACGCACAAAAAAGAGTTCGCAATACCTAGCTAACTCTCTGACCGACGTTTATGCTACTTCAGTAGGTCTGACACAAAACACTACATCTTCAAGGGATGAAGTAGAACAATCGCCAGCTTCAACGGTTCAAGAGGTGAGTAGTCCACCACTGACTTAAATATACCACTCTACTCTACAGAGGTCAGACCTGATAAGGGGGGAGATGTTGATATCCACCAGAGAACTGGTGAAAACGTTTGACTCTGGACGTTAGCGTTTAGCCCAGTCTCTCTAACCCCCAATTCAACTAATTCTTATTATTATTTATGATCATCTCAGGGGACTTGTCGGACGTTCTAGGTTGAAGGAACACCCTTGAAGAAATTCTCGACCAAGACTTGCGCTTAAGGTACGATGTCGTTTAATTTAGGTTGTTTGCCGATAAGAACGCCTGTGGTTGCATGACTTCAGATTCTGACCAACTATTATTTATGTCAACGGTTGCCGAGAGCGACATGGCAATGGATTGCCAGTCTCAAGTCCGCCTGAAACAGACCGAGGAAGGGCTACAGCTTATCTTGCCCTCAGTGGAAGATATGTCCGATGCCAGTTGGGCTGATTTGTGGCAGCAGTTTAAGCATCGCTGTCATGGAAGCGATCGCTTTTGGCAAGTGCCGGGTACGGTACATCTGATGGCAGGTGACCAATTATTGGATGGACTGAAGTTACAAGCGATCGCGGATGTATTGAACGACGTTGGGCTGCGAATCTCACGGGTGTACACCAGCCGACGCCAAACAGCCGTTGCTGCGGCGACAGCCGGGTATTGTGTCGAGCAACAATCGGCTACCTATTCTCTCCATCAAACCCCTGAACTCTCTCAGGAGTTAACCGAACCCCTATACTTACAAATGACCGTGCGATCGGGTGTAGAAATTCGACATCCTGGTACTATTGTTATACTGGGAGACCTAAATCCGGGTGGTACAGTGATTGCAGCCGGAGACATCTTCATCTGGGGGCGTCTACGCGGGGTAGCTCATGCGGGAGCTGATGGCAATCGTTCCTGTCGGATTATGGCTCTGAAAATGGAACCCACCCAACTCCGAATTGCGGATGCTGTGGCTAGGGCACCGGAGACGCCACCGATTGAGTTTTACCCAGAAGTGGCGTATGTCACACCCCAAGGTATTCGTATTGCTAGAGCTGCTGATTTTGCTAAGACCCAGTTATTGTTAAATTCATGAGTCGTATTATAGTGATCACCTCTGGCAAAGGAGGGGTGGGTAAAACAACGGTTACGGCGAATTTAGGCGCGGCGATCGCGAAATTAGGTCGTCAGGTGGCACTCATTGACGCCGATTTTGGATTGAGAAACTTAGATTTGCTCCTGGGGCTAGAAAATCGGGTGGTTTATACCGCCATTGAAGTATTCGCAGGGCAATGTCGCTTAGAACAGGCGTTGGTTAAAGACAAGCGTCAAGAGGGATTGGTACTGCTTCCGGCTGCCCAAAGCCGGAACAAGGAAGCGGTTAGCCCTGAGCAAATGAAAAAACTCATCGCTGTGCTATCTCAGAAGTATGAGTACATCTTGGTTGACTCTCCAGCCGGAATCGAAATGGGATTCCGTAACGCGATCATTGCGGCGTCGGAGGCGTTAATCGTGACGACGCCAGAAATTGCGGCGGTGCGAGATGCTGATCGCGTCGTGGGTTTACTGGAAGCTCAAGGCATAAAGCGCATCTTCCTGATTGTCAATCGTCTGAAACCCGCCATGGTGCAAGCGGATCAAATGATGTCTGTGCAAGACGTCCAAGAGATTCTGGCAATTCCCTTAATTGGCGTGATTCCTGATGATGAGCGCGTGATTGTTTCCAGTAACCGGGGCGAACCCTTAGCCCTGGCGGAAAATCTCACGCTTCCCGGTATTGCTATTCACAATATTGCTCGGCGTTTGGAAGGCGATAAAGTTCCCTTCCTGGATTTGATGGCAGAACATGACACCTTGATTAATCGTATCCGTCGCATGTTCCGCAGTTGAAGTATTGAAATTTTGAGTGTTGATAATCAATTAACCCAACTCATCACTCCCCACTCCTCACTCACCACGGATGCAAAACCCCATGATTAGCGAACTTCTAGAACGACTTTTTCCCTGGACAAGTGCCAGTAACAGTCGAGCGGAAGTAAAACGCCGCCTACAACTGGTTATTGCCCACGATCGCGCCGATCTCAGTCCCCAGATGATTGAGTCAATGCGTTCCGAAATCCTAGAAGTAGTGTCTCGTTATGTGGAGATTGATCAAGAGGGTTTGGAGTTTACCCTAGAGAGTAACCAACGGGCAACAGCGTTAATTGCCAATCTTCCTATCCGCAGAGTTAAGGAAGAAGAACCCCCCTTACCGTCGGTTGATTAAAGAAAATCCCTTTTTGCCCTGTTGAAAAGGAAGTCACGGCTATACAAACAAAGTCTGAGACTATCAACTTACAATGTAACTCTAGGTCACTGAAAATGTTACAGACACCCCCTAAACCATTGACTCTGGCAGAGTTTATCAAGCTACCCGAAACCAAGCCAGCCAGCGAGTATATTGACGGTCAAATTATCCAAAAACCGATGCCACAGGGAGAACATAGTACCATTCAAGGGGAACTTATTATTTCAATTAATGCTACCGTTAAGCCTAAAAAAATTGCCCGCGCTTTCCCCGAACTGCGATGTACATTTGGCGGGAAATCAATTGTGTCAATTGTGCCAGATGTAGCCATATTTACCTGGGAAAGAATTCCTCGCCAGGAAAATGGTCGTATCGCCAATGTATTTGAAATCGCACCCGATTGGATCATTGAAATCCTATCACCTGATCAAAGTGCCACGAAAGTCATTAAAAAGATTCTGCGGAGTCTTCAGTTTGAAACCAAAATGGGTTGGCTGATTGATCCAGATGAACAGACGGTATTTGCCTATTTACCACAGCAACAACCCCAAGTATTTGACCAACCCCACGATTTGCTTCCGGTTCCTACTTTTGCCAGTGAATTTCAACTCACGTTAGGCGACCTATTTGCTTGGTTACTAGAATAATAATATATGAAAGTTTGTCGTCAATATTTGCCTCGCTTATGGCACTAAAGTGCCTACTACGAACCTTTATGTCACGTCCTGAATTAACTTTTCCAAATAAGTTTGAGCTTCATCAGGCGACATCAGCAACGCCTCACCCTGACGCAGAATTTCATATTTACCCCTATGATAACCATGACCTGCAATTAGCCCCAACTGAACCGCTTGATTCCCCAATTGGGTCAACTTGTTAATACTAATTGAATCCAACTCTTGATTAAGTTTTTGTCTGATAAAATCTTCGTTCATCGTCTTTTCCAGAATAAAGGATAACCAACAGGGACAAATTTAGGATGTCAAAACCAATGAACAATTAACCATGAACAATCAACCCTTTAAATCGATATTCTCGGACCCACATACTGATTAAACGTCGGACTATCGGGTTCAGTATCCACAATCAACGGACTCTCTGCACCATCAACCAACAAACGAACTAAATAGCGTCCTCCTTTCATCCGTTCCACCGGGAAAGACACCCAAATTACATCTGTCTGGCGAGGTGAGGCTTCAAACAAATAAGCCGCTGGTTGATTCGTGTCAATTTCATTCAGGGCTAACAAAACGCGCTGCTTTTTGCCTACGGTTAAATTTGATCGTACTCGTATTTCCGCAGACCGCAAATCTTCATCATCAACTTCTTTTTTGGATACCGTGGTTTTGGTAATCGTGGGACGAATCACCAACGGAGATACATTCGACTGAATACTAGAAACAAAGGTTTGCGGCTGATTAACCGTTTGCATCTGACCCCCATTCCCGCTTGCCCCATTACCATTACTAGATGTAGGTGGCATCACTTTGGCAAGACGATGCACCACTTGGAGACTATGCATTCCCGCCTGTAACGAATCAGTGGGTATAGAGGACAGGGGTAATACAATTTGGGTATCGGTAATTTCACTGGGGGTAACTTCCATTTCCCCAATCCAAACTTGGGTGATATCGCTTTTTAAATGGTTTCCTTGAATTAAGACAGTACTGTCAGCTAATATGGGTTCCAATCGTCCAGCTTGAGAAATGATCCGATCAATTTTCGGTTGATTGGTAAAGGGAACGATTCCATCTAAGGAACGAGCGCGTACTGGCAAAGGTCTACTGCCTGTATCTTGCCCTTCGAGCATAATTACCCTAGCCCGATACGCCACCGATAACAAGTAAGTGGTTTGAAAAAAAGCTGACCAGGCTTTGGATAAATCTTCTAGGGACAAATCGAGGGGCCACAGGGAGATTTCTTGGATCTGATCGGGTAAGTCAGACTCTAATAAATAAGAATAAGTAGAATCATGGAGAGTCCGCTCAATCCTCTCTTTTTTCAGAGTACGCCAGTCGTTAAGTCCACCCATCACACTACCCATCAACCGTTGCGGTTGTAAGTCGTTGTCATTGCCGTAGAAACTGATCATGTAATGTAAGTCTAGGGCAGTTTGCGATCGCTTAGCACCTGGGTTTCTCCGACTGCGGGCTTGTACTTCAGCCTGTTGACGCCACGCATGGTTAATCTGAACCTGGTAGAGAAAGACATTCACACCCACTTGGGGAGTCGCTGTTCCCACTTCATTAGGTCGTAGTGTGGTCACCGTTGCCCCACTAATATCGTCCTGAATCGACGTCTGTACGATTCGTTGTAGAGTGGCGGTTACGGTAGCAATGGCTAGAGAATTACTCATTACGATGACTCATAGGTTTCCACGGTTGACGATTGACAGTTGATAGTTAAGCTGCCATGACACGCTTGAAACAATTGACCTGACCCACAGGGACAGGGGCGAGTGCTAACACCTTGAGCAAATAGGGGATTAAATGAAGGTAGATCATCAAAATAATCGGCTGGTGGTTCAGTATCTACAAGCACTTGAGCTTGGTCTAACTCAGGGATAGACTCAATCAACTGTGACCCTATTTTTACCTGAACAGCGGATTCTGACAAGGGGAAAGCAAAGTGATAGTCCTTTTGTAATCCTTGGATTCGTTCCAGGATTTCCGGCAAATGAAGCGGGGAACCATTCGTCGCCAGTACAACGGTATTCCCCACCTCTAAGGGACAAAGATAAACCTGGGCAAATACGGCTTGAATGGTTTTTACTTTGTCAGCATAGAACCGTTCTCGTTGAAACAAGTTAACCGCCAAAACCCCATCTTCAGACAAGTGTTCTTGGCAGAGTTGATAAAATTCTTGAGTGGCTAACCGATAGGGTGTGTAACCGTTACCGATAATCGTGTCGGTGAAAATGATATCGTAACGAACATCAGGGTCTTGGTTGGCGAGATAGTCTCGTCCATCTTGTAGGATAACCTTAAGACGTTGATCAAACGGGACACCAAAAAAGTCTTTGGCAATCTCAATTAAAAGGGGTTCAATTTCCGTACATTCAATCTGAACCTGGGGAAAGTAGTGATGTAACACCGCCGGAATTCGACCCCCAGCAAATCCAGCGCAATAGACTCGTTTGGGTTTAGGTTGCCAAACTAAGCTGAGTAGCATGGCTTGGCTGTAGGGGGAGATTAAGTTAAGCGGATTCTTAAAATCAAGCTGAGATTGGACAAAATCTGAGGTTAAATAATCCCGGTCAATTAAGGCGACTCGGATTATAGATTGGCTTTTTTCCACCATGACAAAGTGAACCCCGGATGGCTTGAAAAGTAGACATCCGTCGGGTTGAGCCTGTAGCCAATCTAGTCGTTTGTCATTCGTCATTTGTCATTTGTCATTCGTCATACTAATACCAAGTTGCAGTCTAAGGTAGATTTGTCATGCTGAGCGGAACGCAGTGAAACGGAGTGTAGCGAAGAATCTGGACAGATGCTTCGCTTCGCTCTCCAATGACATGATAGAACGTAACTCGGTATAAATCCGGGGAACGCTACCCCGTTATAACCCAGTCCGCGCAGGCGGACTTTGTTTGTGTAGCAGCGATTTCAATCGCCTCCTCTTGCTTTTTTGGTGAATCTGTGGATTTCTGTAACCCAGCGCAGCCGTTCTTCATGTTCTAAGTTTAAAATATCATCTAATGACCAGTGAAAGTAAAAAGCAATTAAGGCTACCTCTTGGTATAAACGATCCAAGGGGTAGCCTAATATTCCCCCGATCGCGCCATTCCTCCCTGATACTGATTGATGTGATTGAAAAAGTTCTGTAAGTAGATCAAGTCTACTAAGAAAATTTGTTCTAGTAGCTTTGGTGTAACCGGAGAAAGGTTGCCGAGACGGGTGATAACTCTAGACAAAATAACCAAAATGCGGTAGTAGGGTTCTTGCAGCACGCGGCTATCTTTGTGAACTACAATCTCATCTTTCCCGGTGACTAGACGCATTATCCCATGCCGATGAATACCACCATTGGTATCAACAAAACCTTTGGGTAGAGTAAATTCAAAATAGGTATAGTCCATAGTTATTGGTTATTTGTCCTTTGTCATTTGTCTTATGTCATTTGTCTTATGTCTTTTTACCGGATTCTTTTACTCCCCTCTCCCAATTCCCCCCTTTCAAAGGGGGGTTAGGGGGGATGGAGAGGGGCTGGGGATGAGGGGTTGAGCTTAAGTTGACACGGATGCCCACTGCATCACATCAACAACTCTAGAAACAGGGCGGGTTTAGTCACATCAAGGTGCAACCGAAAAGATAGTGGTAAAACCCGCCCCTACAGAGGATCGGATCGCCCTTTACTAAACCTTCTGTGTCACAACGTGTTTCTTGAGATTTATATGTAATAACCAATAATTTTATATCACTCAGAATCCGATGAACTTGATACAGATTGTCTTGACAAACTAGAACTTTGTTCGACTTGGTTATCCGGCTCTAATTCGTTAATTTGCCGATAAAATTGTTGCAAATAATTGAGATCACAGGCAAATAAATTTTCAATTACTGTGGGAGTCACTTCATCTAATGCCCCCAAACGCAAAATCACGCGCGATAAAATAATCACAGTGGCATACGCAGGATTAGACTTCACGCGCGGATCACGCATGGGAACGATTTCGTCAATCGCCCGCGCTAATCGCATTACACCTTTGCGGTGTAAGTTGCCCTCCCCATCCAGATATCCTTTGGGAAGATCAAATTCAAACTCGGTTTGAATCATGTCCCTGGTTTAATCCGTCTTAACTGTTCAACTGTCACCTCGACTTCTTCGATTTGATACTCATCTCCTCTGACATTTAAATCAGAAATTTGGTAGCTAACGGGCCACGCGCCTTTGAATTCAAATCGAAACTGCTCTGTGGATGAGGTATCATAGATGACTAATGCACCATTCCGCCGTTGATCTTCCCAATCCGCGCCTTCCTGTACGGAATTCAGCCAATTCCACAGCGTCATGGAAATATTTAAACCTCGTTTCAAGGTTAGATTGGTGTAGGTCATATTACCCGGAACCTTAGTGCGAACTACTCGCCCTCTAGCGTTCCCACTTTTTCCCCACTTTTGCGGCGTTACCTCGCAGACTTCAACAATGTCCTGGGTTGCTTTAAAGCCCTTACATTCCTCAAACAAACCATCTACAGCGTCATTACTCCCATCTAAGATTAACTCTAAATAAAAGCGCGATCGCGTCAGAATTTCAACTTCTGCCATTGTTCACCTCCTTTGCCTTTTATGTTATCCGGCAATGGACAAAACACTGCCCGGTGTTTTCCAAAGAAACACCCAGGCAGCCTATTAAACAAACTAGATTACCAATGGAGGCAATACTCACATTACACGTCTGCCCGTACCATTTTCGTGAACCGAATCTCCATCGTATCTTTCGCCAGTTCTCCCGGCTTACCGACATCTAATTGACTGGTTTGGGTCAGATTACTAGGGAAACAATCAATGAAATCGTACTGACACCCAATATTGTCATTCATATCATAAATGAAGAGTGAAGCCGTTTTACGATTTTTCCTCGACTCTGTAGCACCGCCTGAGAACGAGGTGGCGTGGCATTTCTTATACCAATCGGTTATTTTCTGTTGATCCGCCTCGTTACCTGCCACATATTCAAGTTTCAGACCCGAACCATACTCGACTGCACCAGGGGTTGCTTGAGTTTGGGTTTTTCCCCCTCTTCCACAACCAATTGCTCCGCTACCTGCTGCCACTTTCATTTCAATCGGAGGAATTGTACATTTTTCGATGACTAACTCCATACCATCACAGTCAAAGTAGAAAGCTGCGTTAGTGTTATATTCAATATCCGCCATGGTTCAACTCCCAGATCATTCAGTTAATTAGATTTAATTAGATTGCTGCTGATAATCAAATATCCCAGATGTTTTACATCACGCGGGTGCAATTTTCGCACACTACCGTCCAGGTTTCTTTCAGATAATCTTTGCCGTTGACATCTAATTCAGCAATGCTCATTTTCGAGATCCACGCTTCCTTGAAGTCCCATTGAGCTACAACCTCATCAGCATTATTGTAGGCAAAGATACTTCCTGTTTTTTTGCTATCTGCCCATTTGCCCTCACCACCATCGGAGGGAGGCAGACAAGCTTTGAACCATTTCCACATGGTTACGCTGGCGCTGGTGGGACTTGGGCTAGAAATGCATACCGCCTCAAAGGTAACGACTTCCTCAAAGCCAGCCGAGTTAATCTGCCGCTCGGATTTCCCACCTTTCATGGCACCAACCACGGCAGCTTCACCCGCTAGTTTCGGCTTGTGCTCAGGCACTTTCACACTAAAAAACGAAAGTTCACCCATGCCATCAATATCTAAGGAAAAACTACTAGGGGCAAGGGCTTTTACTAAATCAGCCATATCTTTATCTCCTTACAGTCACTTGTCAACGTTTTGTTTTGATCCGTTGCCGATACAGAGCTTAACAAATTGACACAACCATCAAGCCATAATCAGACATTTTAACAGTTAGAGACTTCTGTTATAGCATGAATTTTCGCTCAGAGCGATTACAAAATGTCAAGGTCTGTGAGTTGCTGTTAAGCGTTCGATGAAATTCCAGTTCCTTCCCTTTGTATTGGATGTTTCTCAATCCTTTTTCGTTACAATTATTTACTTTGCCTAAATTCAGGGCGACCCGATGTAGGGGCGGGTTTTACTACTATCTTTTCGGTTGCACCTCGATGTGACTAAACCCGTCCTGTAGTTGTCCATTAATCCAAGCGGGTCGCCCCTACATGGCGTTTTAATCCCTACCTAAGGCGATTGCTTGGGTAGGATTCAGAACCTATTGATTCGGTGCCCACTGACTAATCCGAAATATTACAAATTCAGCCGGACGTACTGGACAAACACCGACTTCTACATAGAGACGACCCAGCATAATCGTCTCATGGGTGTTAATTTCCCCATCGCATTTGACGTAGA
This sequence comes from Coleofasciculus sp. D1-CHI-01, assembly GCF_040218875.1. NCBI lineage: Bacteria > Bacillati > Cyanobacteriota > Cyanophyceae > Coleofasciculales > Coleofasciculaceae > Coleofasciculus > Coleofasciculus sp. D1-CHI-01. The sequence continues at coordinate 26,188 of NZ_JAVJQP010000078.1, read as the reverse complement.
ACGATTCCGACGGTGCAGTTCCAAACAATGCACCCTCACGCCATAACCGTTCTAGGAAATTGCTAACCGTGCGGCGTACCCGCGCCCAGAGAATTTGGTCATTTGGCTCGAACACCACCCACTGGGTACCAATTTCAATGGATTTCTCAATGTAGCTGAGTAAGCGGCGAACACTGATATAACGCCATTGCACGTTATCTGGTTCTACCAACGTGCGAGCGCCCCAAACTTTATAGCCTCGGTTGTAATTGGCGAAGTTACGGATACAGTTAATTCCCATCGGGTTCAACAGTTCCTGTTCCCGCATATTGGTGTCATAGGCTAAACCTGTTACACCGCGAGGCGTTTCATTCGCGGGTGCTTTGAACACGCCGCGTGTTTCATCCGTGCGACACCAAATCCCCATCATGTGACCGCAGGGTGGCACATACATGGGACGCCCACCATTGCGAGGATTCGCCACTTTAATCCAGGGATAATAAAGAGCGCCAAACATTGAACGGCGGTTAAATAGTTTTAACCAAGCCGCCACATCTTGAGGCTTCTGTTGGTCAGCCGAAACCGGGTTATCTCCTTTTGTCGGCTTGACTGGGGGTGCATCAAGAACCGCCATCCGGTAAGCTGGACCAGGGAAGGAATTCTCGCACATACTCAGCATCATTTCCATGACACCGTGAACTTGTTCTAAGTTCATCAATCCTTCTTGATACACCTTCATCAAGTCAGGACAAGCAATCATGGCGACTTCATCAATTTCAAAAATCCCCTGTGTCCCGGTGCGGTCATCCCGTTGTCCTTGTAAATCGCGGGCGAAGTGGTCGGGGTCAGAAATGTAGGGTGGCGGTGTAATCTCATACGCTCCCTGCATGGGTCGCCGTGACAGGGGTTGTCCGCTTTGGGAAATGTCAACCGCCTGGATAAATTCCGAATCTTCAACAGCGGTAACTACATAGTCAGCCACCTGAGTTTCCGCTTCCGGATTCATGGTCAGGTGGTCATACCGTTCCAATTGCTCTTCGCCCCGTGCCACAATCAGGTCAAAGAATTCACCCGTGTTGTACGGGGGTTCGGCATCCTCTGGTGCGTCTTCCGGTAAGGGTTTGGGTGTGCTTTCTTGAATCACCACCCGCAGCCGAGGTTCATCCCCACCGGGTAGCGCTAAGGCTCCCCCTTCTTCTGATTCAGATTCAGCCGGCTTGAGCGTGAACTGTAAAGAGGGGCGATTTCCGGCTGTGAGAATCTTAGTCCCCGTTTGCTCGATTGGCGGCGGTTCAGCACCCGGTAATTTCGTCCCAATACTGGTCACCCAACAGCGACCGCCACCATTAAGAAACCACCCTTGAACCGCAAAGGGTAAATAGGCGTCAAAGTCCGTGAACCCATCAGACCCTTCTTTGGCAAAAGACTGTAAATACTGATCCCAAGTGGTAATCAGCATGGGTTTAAATAATTCGGCGTCACCGCGTATATCCTCGGTAAAACCAATAAACCCAGCGACACTCATACTAATGCCCTCAATCGGGCGACTGCCACGGTCTACCTCTTCAACGTAGACTCCTGGTGCAAAATAATCTAATGCCATGGTAATATTCCTCCATTTAGGATTTAAAATCAGTCAACAGAAAAACAACCTGAGAGTGTCGAACTCTATAAGCCATTGACAGGGGCAGTTTTCTGTGCCGATTAAAGGGAACAAGCGCCCACGAAGACAAAGCGGGACTTGGTGGAATCTCTGGTGTATTCCGGAATGCTGCTGGAGCTAGCCAACCTCTGAATAATATCTTTCAGTGTTGACATCTCCCCCTACTGAAAGTTAGGGGGATTCTGAGCGGATACGAAGCGGCAATCTTCCAAGTTGCCGCTTCGCATTTCTCACGGTATGATCGCTTCATGCTAGTAAACAGGTCATACCGCTTTGGCAGTGTCAAGCTGCCCATACCCACCTTGGCTAGGTTTATGCCTAGCTGTGTGGCTACTTTTCTGATTATATTTGCCGCTCCATTGCAGTCAGCATTAATCAACTGACCAACAGATGTTTTATACAACCCACGTTTCACTCTTGTGCCTGATGGTCTCCACCTTTGGGGTTTTTCACCGTATTTCGGTAGGGAGTCGCCATCTAAGAATGATGCTTGACTTGTATAAGATTCCTCTGTCAGGGTCAACACAATCCCATACTTAAACGCAAGCTGCCTTAGACGCTCAATTAATTTCCCCGTGGGGATGGACATGAAATTTTGATTCCCACGCTTACTCATTTTGGAACAAGCCATTGTAACTCTTGATTGATTCACCTACAGACTTAAGTGTTTGCTGTGCGGATTGAGCGGCTAATGCTTTGTAGTGGGGGTTGAGCTTAAGTTCTTTATCTAACTCAGGGTAGGTTGTGCGGCACTTGTACAACTTCCAAGCACACTGAAACTCGTCACCACGCCAATAAACAGTAAACGTTAATGGTTGTTTTTCTCTCCACTGGTAATAGCTTTGCCTAGTGTAATAAACAGCGCAATTAATCAAACTATTGGCGTTCTGACATTGGTCTACCCAATAGGCTTTTTCCTCATCTGTAAACTTCCCCCTAATCGGAATAGTTCGATACAGTTCAATCACCCCCTTTTTGGCTTTCTATTGTACAATATTTGGCGACTATTATCATTATGAGACGCAAGGTTAAAACCGGGTTCCAAGGCTTTCATCTCCTGGTTAAAACGCAGAGGTTCTCAGCCTCGGTTATGATAGCATGTCAGAACCTGTTCGTACAGGAGCCATTCCCTTTTGTAGTAACCGGGTGCATGTCACCTTTGTCGCTTGGGTTGAGGTACGCAGGCGAAGCCTTCTCGAAAGAGTAACCCAACACCATCGCGCTTCATGGACATTATTATGCTTTCACGCTCCATGCTCCCGTAGCAACCAGCAATGAAGCCGTCGCTCAGTTAAGTTCTCATAGAACAACTGTTGCTTATTTAAAGCAGTATAGACCCATTGGGTGAAAACAAATAGCATTCTGCCAATTTGGGAATTTCCGCCAGATAACCTATTTGCCCAGGTTGGGATAACAGCAGCGATCATAAAATTCCGTGATTAGACTGCAAAAGCGGATAAGCGAGCGGATAAGCGTAATCAGAGAGGCTAACCTTAACTATATTATTAGACTATAGTCGAAAATTTACCTAAAATATGTTTACAAATTATAAATTAAATCTTAAAAAATGTTTATTTTTGCCGTTGCCGATTTGAGACCTGTATCCGGTTGTGGGCTATGATTATTGTTTAGCATTTTTTAGCTCAATTTAGCTTAAATTGTAACGAAAAGTAAAAATCTTGAATTCTAGAGACTCGCTGTTAGAGGACTCCAGTCATGTCACAACTCGTCAAAGTTTCTGATGCGGTATCCCAGGCGGCGGATACAGCATCCCAAGCTGCTTCCCAAGCCTCTGATGCGGCGTCTCAAGCTGCCTCTCAAGCCTCTGATGCGGCGTCTCAAGCGGCGTCCCAAGTTTCTGATACGGCATCTGATGCTGCTTCTCAACTTGAAGAATGAACATCATAAGCTGTTATGCATTTAAATTGGGTATTAGTAGCGAGTAAGATGCAAAGCCTGCGGCATGGCTTCGCTAAACGTACTACAAGGATTTCATTATTTTAGATAATAAATTTATTAAATGCCGAACAGCTTATCTTATTGCCTCTACTGAGTCGCGATCGCTAAACGAATGCCTTTGACTAACCGTAAGCGATCCATAACCCTAACCACTCGACCATGAGGGACATTTTCATCAGCATTAAGAATCACCAAGAATGGCGAATCTGCCGTCACTAATGACTTGACCTCTGTTTCAAGTTGTGATATATCAATCGGTTTCTGGTTAACAAAAATCGCTCCATTTGCCTGAATCGTGACTGTAATTATTCGGTCTTGTACCTGACTCTCGGCGGTTATCGCCGTCGGTAAATTAACTGGTAATCCTTCAGATCGGGTTAAATAAAGCGTAGAAATGATAAAAAATGCCAAGATTGCGAATATCGCATCAATCATCGGCACAATATTAATCTGGAACGGTGTTTCTGAATCATCAGGTAGACGCATATTAAGTTGGGGCAGCTGAATAAGTGTTGTGGTGAGGGGAAGCTGGGGAAGCTGGGGGAGATGGGGGAGATGAGGGAGATGAGGGAGATGAGGAAGCTGGGGGAGATGAGGGAGATTAGGGATATGAAGGAATTGTAGGGGCGGGTTTCACCACTAACGGGAAGCTTTGCACCCTGATATAACTAAACCCGCCCCGACCTCACCGTTCAATTATCACAAATGACGAATGACGAATGACGAATGACCAATTACCAATTACCAATTACCAATTACCAATTACCAATTACCAATAAAAACGGTAGAAAAGGCTAACCTTCTCTACCGCAAAATGGGAATTATGAATCAAGTGGATTATTCAGCACCTTGAGGCAAAAGTTCCCGTTGTTCCCCAGGTTCTCCAGGAATCACTTTCACTTTGCCCTCTTCATCCACATCGACGATCGCACTGTCTCCTTCTTGCAGGCGAGTCGAAAGGATTTCTTCTGCTAATACGTCTTCTAACAAGCGCATGATTGCCCGACGTAGGGGTCTTGCGCCGTAAGCTGGACTGTACCCTTCTTCCACCAACCTTTCTTTGAAGCGATCGGTGACTTCTAAGGCAATTCCCTGTTCGATGAGACGCTTGAAGACTTCCCGCAGTAGGATGTCGCAGATTTCCTTGATCTCGTCTTTGGTAAGCTGACGGAAGACAATAATCTCATCCAAACGGTTGAGAAATTCGGGACGGAAGTACTGCTTGAGTTCCTCGTTGACCAAAGAACGGATGCGGTTGTACTGGGATTCGGCTTCATTGTCGCTTAACTCGAAGCCTAAACCACCACCACCTTTTTCAATCACCTTAGACCCAATATTAGAGGTCATGATCAATAGGGTGTTCTTAAAGTCTACTGTCCGCCCTTTAGCATCGGTGAGACGTCCGTCTTCCAGGATTTGCAGCAGCATGTTAAAGACATCGGGATGGGCTTTTTCGATTTCGTCGAATAGCACCACCGTGTAAGGACGACGACGTACCGCTTCGGTTAGCTGACCGCCTTCGTTGTAGCCGACGTAGCCTGGAGGCGAACCAATCAACTTACTGACGGTATGGCGTTCCATGTACTCGGACATATCCAAGCGAATCATCGCTTCTTCTGATCCGAAGAAGTAAGCCGCCAAGGATTTGGCTAACTCAGTTTTACCAACCCCGGTAGGACCAGAGAAGACAAAACTGGCGATGGGGCGGTTGGGGTTCTTCAACCCAACCCTTGCCCGTCGAATCGCCCGTGATACCGCTTTCACTGCATCTTCCTGACCGATGAGGCGCTGATGCAGTGTGTCTTCCATGTGCAGCAGCTTCTCGGACTCGGATTCTGTCAGCTTGCTAACGGGGACACCCGTCCAAGATGCGACAATATGGGCGATATCTTCCTCATCGACGACCGGCGAATCATCGGTTCCCGTTTCCGCCTTTTTATTTTGAGCGATCGCGCGAATTTCGCCTTTAATTTCCATTTCCCGATCGCGCAGTTCCCCCGCCCGGTCAAAGTCTTGCGATCGCACGGCGTCGTCTTTTTCCTTAAGGACTTGTCGCAGTTCCTTATCTAACTCTTTCGCCGCTGGGGGAAGTTGGGAGTTTATTAAACGCACCCGGCTACCGGCTTCATCAATCAAGTCAATCGCTTTATCGGGTAAATAGCGATCCGAGATATAGCGATCGGACAGTTTTGCCGCTGCATCCAGGGCTTCATCTAAAATTTTCAGCTTGTGATGCTGTTCATAGCGTTCGCGCAACCCGTATAAAATCTCAATCGTCTCTTCAACGGAGGGTTCACCTACCATCACGGGTTGGAAGCGCCGTTCTAATGCCGCATCCCGTTCAATATGTTTACGATACTCATCCAGGGTTGTCGCCCCGATACATTGGAGTTCGCCCCTAGCTAAAGCGGGTTTCAGGATATTTGCGGCATCTATAGCCCCTTCAGCCGCACCTGCACCAATCAGGGTATGAACCTCATCAATCACCAAAATTACATTGGCAGCTTGACGGATCTCATCCATGATTTTCTTGAGGCGTTCTTCAAACTCACCCCGATACTTCGTCCCCGCCACCAGTAGCCCGATGTCCAAGGTAACGACGCGCTTTTCTTCTAAGATATCTGGGATATCGTTATTGGCAATTCGCTGCGCCAATCCTTCTGCGATCGCAGTTTTCCCCACCCCAGGTTCCCCAATTAATACAGGGTTATTTTTGGTGCGGCGTCCCAAAATTTGGATAACGCGCTCAATTTCCTTAGCGCGTCCCACTACCGGATCAAGTTTACCTTCACCCGCCATTTGGGTAAGATTGCTACCAAATTCATCTAAGGTTGGTGTTTTCGTGCGACCCGAAGATGCGCCACTGGTGACTTCTGCCGTCTCGCCCAGCATCCGGATGACTTGAGTTCTCACCTTGGTCAGGTCTACACCCAAATTTTCCAAAACTCGTGCCGCCACCCCTTCGCCTTCCCGGATCAAACCCAGCAGTAAATGCTCAGTTCCGATATAGTTATGACCCAGTTGGCGGGCTTCTTCGAGTGATAATTCTAATACTCGTTTTGCCCTAGGGGTAAAGGGAATTTCCACAGCGACAAAGCCGGAACCTCTACCAATGATTTTCTCAACTTCAATCCGGGCATCTTTCAGATTGACACCCATCGACTTGAGGACTTTGGCGGCGACGCCAGTTCCCTCCCCGATCAAACCCAGAAGGATTTGTTCCGTGCCGACAAAGTTATGCCCCAGGCGACGTGCCTCTTCCTGGGCTAGCATGATCACCTTAATGGCTTTTTCTGTAAAGCGTTCAAACATGGCGTATTTCCATCACCTGTTGCGTGCCCGTGTACGCTGATTCTAGCATAGGAGACTTGTCAGGCTGTCTTCTATACAACAACCTGTCTAAAATTTATCTTTAATTTTCTCTATCTCCGGGGAGGGATTTGGGAAGCTGGGGAAGCTGGGGGAGCTGAGGGAGCTGGGGGAGCTGGGGGAGATGGGGGAGATGGGGGAGATTATGTAGGGGCGGGTTTCACTACTATCTTTTTAGTTACACCCAGATGTAACTAAACCCGCCCCGACTAAATGACAAATGACGAATGACGCATGACAAATGACGAATGACGCATGACAAATGACAAATCACAGATAACTAAATAGTTGCCAACCCTGACGGGTTAAGCGGGAGACGATTTGCTCATAGCGCTCTTGCAGGGTTTGCTCAAATTGTGGCTGTTGTAACCCCTTTCGCCACAGAATTAGGGCATCTTCACCCGTATCTTGGTAATATCCTCGGCGTCGTCCGGCTGGGATAAAATCAAACTTTTGGTAGAGAGACAAGGCGGCGTGATTAGAGGGTTTAACTTCTAAGGTTGCCCACTCCAACTGACGTTGTTTAGCGTCCTTGAGTAAGGCATACAGTAAAAATTGCCCCAGTCCCTGATGTTGGTAGTTGGGATGCACCGCCAAAATCGTAATATGCGCTTCCTCCAGAATTGACCAGTAACAACCTAAACCCACTAAGCCTTTCGGTAAAGGGGGATGCGTGGGTAAATCGTCCCCCAGTAGATTGGGTGGCATAACAACGGCTGAATGGCAACCCAATGGGCGCTTATCCAAGCTGTTGTGTGCTTCTAAAACCAGTAATTGACTATTCGGGCTATTTAACTCGCGTTCGTAGCCCGATCGCGTCCACAGCCCGCCAAAACATACTTGATCCAAATCCACAGCCGCACTCAGTTGTGCTGTGGTTAGCGGCTTTAACTCTAAGACAGTCACAGTCGTCAATTGTACACTAAATAACGGACGCTTTTGGTGTACCTGCCCATATCCATCTCAAGGATGATAACGACATTATGCTATTGACTGATTCGACTCAGGTGCAAAACTCTGGACAGCGATATCTCTCAGCGAACTCCAATCCCGATGATCGCTCGCCCAATCAGACACTGTTACCGCTTACAGCCACCGTTAACAGCCAAGACTGTCTAGAAATTGGTGGTTGTGATGTCCAGGGTTTAATCGAGGAATTTGGCTCTCCCCTTTATATTCTAGATGAAGTCACGGTAAGAACGGCTTGCCGCCAGTATCGGGATGCCTTTGCCCGTTACTATTCCGGAGATACCTTAGTGCTGTATGCTTCAAAAGCCTGGAATTGTTTAGCGATTTGTGCGATCGCGGCATCGGAAGGTTTGGGTGTTGATGTCGTATCCGGAGGCGAACTCTACACAGCATTAGAAGCCGGAGTCCCAGCCGATAAGCTGTATTTTCATGGCAATAACAAGTCTATCGCTGAACTCCAACTCGCGATTGAAAGCCATTGCACGATTGTTGTGGATAATCAGTTGGAGTTAGAAACTCTGGCAGATTTGGCACAAAAAACCTCTCCAGATACCCAGGTGCGGATCATGATTCGGATCACACCTGGGATCGAGTGTCACACCCATGAATATATTCGCACGGGTCATCTGGATAGCAAGTTTGGTTTTGATCCCCACACTCTAGATAACGTTTTTGCCTTCATTAGCCAACACCCTATCCTCGACTGTATTGGGTTACATGCTCACATTGGGTCACAGATTTTTGAGAGTCAACCGCACAAAGACTTGGGAGCGGTTTTGGTCGATTATCTCCAGAAAGCCGCTCAGTTCAATTTATCCCTACAAGAACTCAATATCGGCGGCGGTTTAGGAATTCGCTATACCGAAGATGATGATCCCCCCACGATTGATGCTTGGGTCAAGGGGGTTTGTGAAGCCGTGGTTAATGCCTGTAACCAAAAACAGTTACCCTTACCCCGGTTATTATCAGAACCCGGGCGATCGATTATTGGACCTGCTTGTGTGACAGCGTATACCATCGGTAGCCGTAAGGAGATCCCGCAAACGCGAACCTATCTGGCGGTTGATGGGGGAATGTCTGATAATCCACGTCCGATTACTTATCAATCGGTCTATCGTCCAGTCGTTGCCAATCGCATGTCAGCACCGATAACTGAAACCGTCACGATTGCGGGTAAACATTGCGAATCCGGGGATATTTTACTCAAAGATGCCCAATTACCCGAAACCAAACCTGGGGATCTGCTCGTGATTATGGGAACTGGGGCATACAATTACAGCATGGCGTCTAACTATAATCGTGTACCTCGACCTGCAGCGGTGTTAGTTAAGGATGGAACGGCTGAATTAATTGTGCAGCGAGAAACCTATCAAGACTTGATCCGGTTTGATCATTTACCGAAACGACTGGTATCTCAGGATTAGGGATGAAGGAGCAATGTAGAGACGCGCCATGGCGCGTCTGGAAGCGGGGGAAGCGGGGGGAGCCAAGGACGAATGACAAATGACAAAGGAGGAATGACGAATGACAAATGACAAATCAGTCGCAACTCCCCGCCTAATCTCGTTACAATCAAGCCAGAGTCAAGCTCTCAGTTGCTAAACGTTTAATTAAGTTCAATGCCTGCGTCGTCGTCGGGTTCTTTTCCTGACTCTGGCTGGGTTCAATCCTTATTGCTGGACAGCGTTGATGTCGGATTGGTTCTAGCCCTCACCTATATGGTTCTCCTCATTATCGGGGAGCGTCGTACCTTGTGGATGGTTCGAGGGCTAATCGTCTTGATGCTAGCGGCAGCGGTCAGTAATCAACTAGGATTGACCCTGTTGAGTTTTGTGTTAGAAAAATTGGTAGTTGGTTCGGCTGTGGCGATGGCTGTCATCTTTCAGTCAGAATTTCGCCGCTTTCTCGAACAAGTCGGGCGGGGAGAAATTAGGCAGTTGTTTCGATCCCAACGCCGTCCTATCCCTAAAGCAGATAGCGTTACAGATGAAATTGTCGATGCGGTTAAAGAATTATCCCAAAATCGGATTGGCGCATTGATAATTATGGAGACCAATGGAACCATTGACGAGCGAGATTTTTCTGTACCAGGGGTACAGTTAAATGCTGAACTGTCTAAAGAACTGCTGCAAACTATCTTCCAGACGACGACGTTACTCCATGATGGGGCAGTATTAATTCGGGGGTCTCGCGTAGCAGCAGCAGGCGTGATTTTACCTCTGTCAGAGCGAACGGCTTCACGACAACTGGGTACGCGCCATCGAGCCGCGATGGGAATTACGGAGCGCGTCGAAAATTGCCTTTGTATTGTTGTATCAGAGGAAACGGGTTCTATCTCATTAGCAGAACGCGGTGGACTCAATCGACCCTTAACCAGTAGTAAACTCAAGGAACTGTTAGAGGCTCGATTTTCAACGGCGGTTGACCGTGAGGCAGTTGCCCCCGGTTTACGCAGTTTAGGTCGCCAAGTCAAGTCTAAAGGACGGCTACTCATTTCACGCTTACTTCGTCTGCCGTCATCCACGTCCCGCAAAGAGAAATGACTATTATTATACAACTATTATGCAAACGATCCTAAAAGAATTACCAAGCGATCTCGACCAGGAACGTCTACCCAAACATGTGGCGGTGATTATGGATGGTAATGGTCGTTGGGCAAAACGTCGAGGCATTCCTCGGATTATGGGTCATCGCCGAGGCGTAGACACATTAAAACGGTTATTGCGCTGTTGTGATGATTGGGGTATCCAAGCCCTGACTGCTTATGCCTTTTCTACAGAAAACTGGGGACGTCCTATCGAGGAAGTTGAGTTTTTGATGACGCTGTTTGAGCGGGTGTTAATTCGAGAACTCAAAGAGATGATGGAGGAGAATGTACGCATTCAGTTTGTGGGGAATTTAACAGCATTACCCCAATCCCTGCAAAATCAAATTGAACGGGCGATGACCCAAACGCAAAATAATACCGGGATTCAATTTACCGTGGCGACCAATTACGGTGGACGGGAAGAGATTTTACAGGCTTGTCGGACAATTGCGACTCAGGTTCAGCAGGGTGAGATTCAACCGGAGGATATTGACGAAGCGCTGTTTTCTCGCCATCTTTATACTGCCAATATCGGTGATCCTGATTTGCTAATCCGCACCAGTGGAGAGATGCGTTTGTCCAATTTTCTCCTCTGGCAAATGGCTTATGCTGAATTTTATATTACAGACGCTTTTTGGCCCGATTTTGACCGCGAAGCGTTTCATCAAGCTTTAATTGCTTATCAGAAACGAGAACGACGATTTGGTAAATTGTAGAGACGTAGCATGCTACGTCTCTACTCAAGGACCAGAGAAAACGGCTGCTTCTACATCTTCGCGACTGAGGGAATACTTGAAAGAACGCATAATGTCACGCCGTCCTTCCGCCGCATTAATGTAACGCACGGCTAATTCCTCAACTTCCAGACAGAGTTCGGCTTGCCAATTTGGTCGTTCCACGCGCCAGCAATTGAGTTCGTTGCTATCTTGTTGACATCCTTGAGAACGGAGCCAATTTTCGATTTCAGGAAGGGGATGGTTATAGAGGGGAGTGTCAGATGAGGGAAGTACCATAGAAGTTTTCATAGATTGAGGGATGAAACAAAAACAGGGATTGACGGTGGATTAGATGGGGAGGGAAGTTGGTGAGAAGTGGGATATCGCGGGATTGGCTGTAGTTGAGTTAGGGGTGGAGTGGTGACTCGACTCGATAGAGATGTCCCAGACACTTGAAAGGCATTGTCTCCTCGGGTTAAGCCAATTACAATTGCCAGTACCAAGCATCCCACGAAAGTTATCCCCAAAATAAATAGGGCAAATAACTCGCCAGCGGAGAGAGGACGGTCTGTGGGGTCAAGGTAAGCCGAGGATGAATGCTCCACTCGCGATCGCACAACGGGACGGTTCAATCCAGGTGGAGGTTGAATGACGTTGACACGAGAATAGCGAATAGTTTGATCATACAGGATTCGCCGTTCTGGATTACTCAGAGTCGCGTAGGCTTCATTAAGCTGTTGGAACTTCCTCTTGGCGGTTTCTTTTGGTAAGTCGGTGGTATCGGGATGGTAACGTTTACTCAGTTCCCGATAGGCACGACGGATATCTAGAGCAGATGCGCTAGGGTGTACCCCCAGAATCCCATAATAGGTTATGGATTGTAGCTCTTTACTTGTCCTAGTCTTCTGTTTTACCCAGTCTTGAGCCATCCTAGCTGGTCTAACAAACGGTCTTTAACATTTTACGCGATCGCTCTCGGTTCGTAGTCAGGGATGCGAGCCTTAGCAAACCCTGTGGAGGTGGGCATTGCCTACCCTACACCTACGCCAACTGGAGTATATAAGTTAATGGTTGTGGTCTGGGCGGGTTTATTGAATTAGGGTTTTGTCGCAACAGGTAAGGTAAAACCCGCCCCTACAAATTATTAGGTTTTGTCTGTGATGAAAAGTATACCAAAAAATTGTGCGATCGCCTGCTGAAACGGCAATTCTATTAGGGGTGATCAGAAACCTGGGAGAAATGGGTACACTTAACCTAATCTGCGCTAGTCGCACGAAAGCTTCCCCCAGTCAGCAGGTTGTTATTAATGAATACTGTTTTAGTTGTCGAAGATTCTCTCAGCCAGCGGGAATGCGTTTCTCAGCAGTTAACGTGGAGTGGGTGGAATGTCATTCAAGCCCGTGATGGTGTAGAAGCACTTCAGCAAATTCAGAGCAATTCTCCCGATTTAGTGCTATTGGATCTGCTGATTCCCCGGATTGATGGCTACAGGGTTTGTCGCCTAATCAAGGCAAATCCCCACACCCAAAATATTCCTGTGGTTCTTTTAACTGGAAAAGGACAGCGTTTAGCCCTTTCCTATGGTATTAAACACGCTGAGGCTTATGTCGGTAAACCTTGGCAACCGAGAGAATTGCTAGATACTCTGAAACGAGTGTTATTGGATACGAAAAAAGAACCGCAAATGGCTTCGGCTGATATGTGGACAGATTACGGTATTCTTATTTTCAAGATTATTCAACTCTATGAATGCCGTGTCCAACCCTGGACTGAGTATGGTTCCCAAATGATTAAACTTTACGAGAAGGCGTTGGCAGCTTTTGAAAAAGCTTTGACAATTGAACCCTATCATCTACGAGCCAATCATTACCGCTTAATGGTTGAGAAAAACTGGAATAGTTTACAGGAAAAACTCGAACAGTCTCAACCCTGCAAAGTTTGTCAGTATTATCATGGCAGTGATGGGATTAACTGTGCTGTTTATCCCTGGGGACGTCCGGGAGAATTTTGTCTAGATTGGGAATTGAGTTAGTCGTTGTTTGTAGTAGGCACTTTAGTGCCTTAATAATTTATTGATAAGCACTAAAGTGCTTACTACGGACTGGGAACGTTAAGAAAATAATTATATCAGGGGCAATAACTGGCAATAACCCGCCCTATTCCCCTAAACTGCTGATAATAGGTTCGACTCACGTTATCTCCTTGAGCCGAAAGCTGATCAATGCCAATCCCATTACGACCTTGTTCTTTCCCCGAACTGTGAATATAATAGCCATCACCTAAAAAAAGACCTACATGATTAATTTTCTCAGGTGTGCCAAAAAATACTAGATCACCCGCTTGCGCTTCGGCTAAAGGAATTGATTCAGTAAACGCCTGCTGCTGATAAGAATCTCTGGGTAACCAAATTCCCGACGCTGCAAACGCCGCTTGCATCAATCCGGAACAATCATAATTGGGTCCTACAGTTCCTCCCCACAGGTAATAATTCGGCTGCTGCATCGCTTTTTTGGTAAATGCTATCACCTCTGGGAGTCGGTCTTGGATTTGAGGGCGGGAGAGTGCGATTGAGCGAAGCTCAGCGCCAAAGGCGATTGAGCGAAGCTCAGCGCCAAAGGCGATCGCATGATAAGGTTGAGAGGCGATTTCCAGTTGACTGATATCCTCGACTCGTAACCAAGCCTGATATCCATCCTCACATAACTGCACCTCTACTGCTTGATCCCTGGCTGTGGATAACAAGGCGTGTAAATGGCGTCCAGCCGCCGCTTGAGTGGCTAAACTAGCACAAGCGGGAGAATCATAGAGGTCTAAATTAACACGACAACGGTACTCACCATGTTTTAATTCAGATAATTCTTGGAATACAACCATATTGGTAAGCGTTGACATCACTTGTTGAGACCCGATTATGACATTCTTTCGTAAGGACGACCAACTGGAAAAAATTGGTACAGAGATTCTCGACGCCACCTGGTTAGAGTTTCCTGGATTCGCCCGCAATCACATTGCTCTCACCTGGATGGTTTATGATCCCCCGATTCCCGTCAATACAGGGGGGGCGCTTTCGGCTGATGAATTTTGGAAATATCCTGTCCGAGGCTTTAGTTATCGAGGGGTTGAGCGAATTTACCCAGCGGATTTGGTTGCCCTATTTTATCTGGTCGCTATCCAAGAATGGTTAGAAAGTGCCATGGTTGAATCATCGGATGAACTGGAACGGGCAATTAAGGCGATGATGGTTGATGCTAGCCATGATGCTTTAAGTTTAGTCGTCGATATCTTGAGTGGAACCACCAGTGGTCCAGGGTTAACCCTTGGTCCCTTTGAAACCTGGAAGCTACAACGTAATATTGTTAATCGTTACTTTCAATCCCTGGGTTGGCAAGATTTAGAGTCGATTAACGTCAATCAAAAAACCTGGAGTGATGGACCCTATGGTCGGGAACGGCTATTTATGGGAACCTTGATGGAAAATCGGAATATGTTAACCACCAATGCCACAGCACGGCTACTTCATAGTATCGTGGGTGGGGTGGCGGTATCCTCCGTGCGATCGCAGGTGATGATGAGTCTGCTTAAACACAGCCTAAATTCAGCTGATGTCCACGATAATAATCATCAGATTACCGGATTCTTAGGCGGTGGTCTTCCGCCAGAGGCTCAGTTGTGGTCTAAATCCGGCTGTTCCACCCAAGTGCGCCATGATGCGGCTTACATCGAGATCCCGTCAATGTTACCGTATTTACTGGTTGTATTCACGGAAAGCAAAACTCAGAGTCAAAATCCAGACCTTCTCCCGTTTATTTCTCAAAAGGTTGTACAAGCAATGAGTATTGTTTCCATTCATTAAGAATACGGAAAATTAGGGCAAGTTGCGGTAATCTATACAGAGGTTCTGGAAAATTACCGCAGAAAATCATTGGATTACGCATCTCTAAGATAATGAAACTTGTTGAGAAGCACGTAGTTCGTCAAGGCACTCGAAAATGGAAAGAGATTGATGACTTAGCCTTCAAGTCGAAAAATCTTTACAACCGAGCCAATTACGAAATTCGTCAACATTTCTTTAAAACCCATCAAATCCTCTCCTACAACGAGATGGCATCTCGAATGCGACTAGAGGAGTCTTATTGTGCCTTACCTCGCAAAGTCTCTCAACAAGTCCTGCGGTGCTTGGACAGGAACTGGAAAGCCTGGAAAGAAGCAAATAAGGCATATAAGAAAAACCCAGTCTTATTCAAGGGTAAACCCAAGCTTCCCAAGTATAAAGATAAAGAGAAGGGGCGTAATCTGTTAGTTTACACCATCCAGGCTATTAGCTTGAAAGAGTTGAAAAAAGGATGGATCAAGCCATCGGGAACCAACCTGATGATATCTAGCCACAAGCAGGATATCAATGAAGTAAGAATTGTTCCCCGCCTTAGTTACTACGTGATTGAGGTGATTTATGAGCAACCCATTCAGCAATTGGTTAACGGTGAAGCGGTAGCTGGTGTAGATATTGGACTGAACAACTTAGCGGCTGTAACTTCAAATCAAAAAGGATTCAAACCTTTCCTGATTAACGGCAGACCGGTTAAAGCGATCAACAATTACTACAACAAGAAAAAAGCCGAGGGACAATCTCAACTGAAGGGAAACAGGAAAACGTCAAAGAGAATTCAGCGTTTATCAGCCAAGCGAGGATTCAAGATTGACGACTATCTGCATAAATCCAGTCGGTTTATTATCAATCAGTTAGTTGAGAACAATATATCAACTCTTGTGATTGGCAAAAACGAGAACTGGAAGCAGGGAATCTGTATCGGTAAGGTGAACAATCAAAACTTTACCAGCGTTCCCCATGCAAGATTAATCAAGATGTTGACCTATAAAGCTGAACGGGTTGGCATAAAAGTCATCATCACTGAAGAATCTTATACGTCGGTTGCTAGTTTCCTGGATGGAGATTGTATTCCTGTTCACGGAAGTCCAGAGGCGAAAACAGCAAAATTTAGCGGTCGTCGTGTTAAGCGTGGGTTGTACCAATCAAAAATCGGCGTCAAATTCAACGCCGACATCAACGGCAGTTACAACATCATTCGTAAAGTAGTCCCAGATGCTTTTGGCAACGGGATAGAGGGTGTAGTAGTTCACCCAGTTAAGATTACTCTTGCCAACTAATTTCCGCGATCTTCCGCAAAATTAGGAACTATATTGACTTAGTGGCTAGGAAGCCGCAATCCTAGACAATAATAAGCAAATCGGTTTTGCTGATTTCAATCTTTACATTTTTTGTCGAGGAGTGACCTTGAAACATAATCTTTTACGCTCCGTTACTTACGGCGTTGGTTTAGGGGTAGTCACCATGGGGAACCATCCCTTACCTGTTCACGCTCAAGTATCCAGTCCAGGGGGATCATTGACTAGCTTAGAATCCATTGCGGCTGAAATACGCGCTGAGGGGACGGCTGAACCCGCCAATGCTTGGGTTAATCGACTGACAGGTGACCCCGCACTGACTCAGGATGCAGTTAATCTCCCGGCTGGGTTTTCATTCCCAGAAGTAACACCGATACCCAGCGCTACGGTAGACTCACCACCGCCTTCGGTGTCCTGGAGTAAAGGACTCACCAACAATTCAGCTACCGCCCAGAGTTCAGTGAATCCAACGGTTGCAGATTTTCCAGCCTCATCTCTAAAGCGTATCAGTCCAGAGGATGCGATCGCGACTCAGCCTATCCCCGAATCCCTGACATCATCTGCTGAGGCGCTAACCCTACAACCGACTCAGGATGCAGAAATTGTCTTGAATGAGTCACAGACTCTCGCTCAAACTGACCTGGATATCCGCCGAGGAACTCCCGGCGTTCCTAACTATGTAGGAATTGGTATCAACATTGGTTTAACTGAAGATGATGATGATGAGGCTACCGATGATGGTGGCGGAACAGCTTTAGGGGATGCTGGGTTTGTTATAAATGGCAAAATTGGTTTATCTCGTAACCTATCCCTGCGCCCGGGTGTAATTATTGGCGATGATGCACTTTTTATGGTTCCGCTGACTTACGACTTTCTGATTCCCCGTGTTGATCCCTTTGAACCTGTACGCTTTGCGCCGTTTTTAGGTGGGGGTGTCGCTTTGTCAACAGATAGCGATGACAATATCGGATTCTTACTCACTGGGGGAGTGGATGTACCCTTGTCGCGTTCCTTTGTCGCCAACGGCTCAATTAATATTGGTTTTATCGAAGATGAAACTGATATCGGGATTATCCTTGGCGTCGGTTACACATTTCCTGATTTCTAGTTCCTAGCCAATTTTTATCCGTAGGGGCGACCCGCTGACCTAAACAGGACTTACGCATAAACGCCATTTAGGGTAGGGGCACGGCATTGCCGTGCCCCTACAGGTAGTGCCTGTGTCGTAAAGAAAGCGTAAGTCCTACTAAATTAACAACACCATTCCACTCAATTGGTTCGGGTCGCCCGTTCAAACCCGTTTCAATCTTCTTTGGAGATCTAATGTATTTGGAACCTTCTCATCTGTACGACGGCACTGATTTGGGGGAACCGTTTCAATCTCCTTTGGAGATCTAATGTATTTGGAACAAGTTGATGAATTAGCCTACCGTTATTTATTCGCGTGTTTCAATCTCCTTTGGAGATCTAATGTATTTGGAACTTGATAACGTGGTATTTCACGCTTGTGGATTCTACGTTTCAATCTCCTTTGGAGATCTAATGTATTTGGAACCTGACTGGTTTGTTGTCGGGATTGGTGAGTCCTCGGTTTCAATCTCCTTTGGAGATCTAATGTATTTGGAACCCGCTTTTCGCAGACAATTCATTTACCCAGAGCAACGTTTCAATCTCCTTTGGAGATCTAATGTATTTGGAACAGCCGACGTGACTGGCACTCTGCTGGAATGAGGCACGTTTCAATCTCCTTTGGAGATCTAATGTATTTGGAACAAAAGACGATCGAGGTATTTTGAAAGAGTTACACTCCGTTGTTTCAATCTCCTTTGGAGATCTAATGTATTTGGAACCAAGCTTGTTCTAAAGATAGACGATCCATTGCCTCGGAGTCACCAAGTTTCAATCTCCTTTGGAGATCTAATGTATTTGGAACAAGTGGTGCTGGTAGAGCCTTAGATCTGTCAACAGTTTCAATCTCCTTTGGAGATCTAATGTATTTGGAACATGTCAGCGTTAATTTAACGGTTAGGTTGTACTTCGTTTCAATCTCCTTTGGAGATCTAATGTATTTGGAACTTCACGAGAGAATTTTGGTTCTAGAACGGGAGCTTGTTTCAATCTCCTTTGGAGATCTAATGTATTTGGAACGGGAGAATCTTTTGGAAAGATTCCATCTTGGGCTGCCCTCGTTTCAATCTCCTTTGGAGAGGTAATGTATGTGGCACCGTCGTCTGTCTCTTACTCGGTATTTAGTCTTGGTTTTCAATCTCCTTTGGAGATCTATTGTATTTGGAGAGCCTATGCTCAGAACACGCTCCCAGAGGTCGATCTAACCACGACTTGCGAGTTAACCGCCTCTGAGATCCAATTATACAGCATATCCACCAAAAAACAACAATCCACCATTTTCTCAAACCCTTACCCAGTAAGCCTTACAGATTTTGCGAGACGCTTTTTAGACCAGAAACACGATAAACCCTTACCAGATAAAGGATTCAGCCTCTGGGATGATTCGGCTAAATTCCAGAGCCTAGGTGACTCGCAAAACTCTTCCGGTAAGCTGTCATGCATTTAAATTGGGAATGGGTAGCGAGCAAGATGCAAAGCCTGCGGCATGGCTTCGCTTAACGCACTACGGCAAGGATTTCGCTCTTATTGATATTAAGGTTTAAATGCCGAACAGCTTATCGAGTCCACTTATGCGGACTTTGTTTGTCTAGCCGCGATTTCAATCGCCAAGACAAAAAGGTGACAGTTTCTAACCCCTAAACCAAAAATACATCATCCTGACGGGGTGCAGCACAGCCAATCCGTTCAACGTGACGCTGACAACATTGTCCCAATCGGTAAAACAAAATACTATCTTCTGCCGGTTTAATCAATTTATCCAAACGATGACGCAGCTTTTGATATTGAGTAGCCGTTAAGCGACATTCAAATACCGAAAACTGTTTCCATTCACCATAAGACTTTAAACACTTATGGATTTTGGTGCGGCGCTTGTTCTCGGAAATGTCATAACTGATGACGTAAAAAATTTCCTCTGGCATGATTAAAAGCAATAGGGAACAGGCAAAGGGTTGTAGAGACGTTGCATGCAACGTCTCTACACAAGGGGGGTAAACCCACACGGCGGTACATTTCCCCCTAGGGATAAAATTACCGAATCTTTAAAGGTAAATATGCCTCCAATTCACCCATCAGATGTTTCGCCAATAACCGCGCCTGTAAAATCAACGCTCGGCGATAATCAACTTTCATCTCAAACACCGGATGCTTGAACTTGGTTAACTTGCGTTCTTCGTAAGCCTTAATCAACCGCTTTTTCATCTCATCCCCTAATAATACTGCCCCGCCGGGATGCTCAACAAATAAGTCTGGCTTCAAAGATTCATTTCGCAGCAGTGTTAACACCAACCCATCCACAAAAATAGCGCGAAACTCCTCCATTAAATCCAAGGCTAAATTGGCTCGCCCATAGCGTTCACTATGGAGAAATCCCTGATACGGATCAAGTCCCACCGTATGCAGCGCCGCCCGACAATCCCCATAGAGTAAGGCATAACCAAATCCCAACATGGCATTGACCGGATCAGTGGGCGGTTGACGAGTGCGCTTAGAAAAATCCCACGGTGTCTGTGCTAAAAGTTCGCCCAATACACCAAAATAAGACGCCGCCCCCTGTCCTTCATAACCGCGAATTGAATTCAAGGAATCCGCTGTTTCGACCTGTTTTTGACAACATTTTAAGGATTTCAACGCTGCTTCCATGGGTCTTGAGCGCTTGTCTTGGCGAGAAAATCGCGCTAAAATGGTATGTTGATTAAACAATTTACCCTGAACAAATTGTCGAGCAATCGCCATAGTTTGATCGGGATCAAAACTAGCTTTATATTGGCGCGATCGCAACAAGGCATTAGGATTAGGTTCCGGTAGCAATGTGCCGATAGTTCGCCCATTTTCAGATAGGTAACTGATCGGGATAGACCGCTGATTTAATATCCGTAAGGTTGGCGTGGTTAGAACCACTTGACCATAAACCACAACGGCTTCTAATTTACATAAGGGGATATCCATTAAGCGCTGTTTATACTTAAACACTTCCAATCGTTCATCCACTTGGCGGACTAGGGTATTTTGTTCAACCAGAAATAAAATTGACATGATTTGTCCTTTGTCATTGGTCATTAGTCATTAGTCATTGGTCATTGGTCATTGGTTCTTTGATGCTTCCAATTGCTTTGCCATAAACCAAGCAACATTGTTTTATAAACGTCGCCTTGCTTTCTCTGTTTCTTTGGGTAAACAAACCTCAGATAAACTACATCCTCGACATTGGGGTTTATACGGATTGGGTGGACAATTTCCAGTTATCAGCATCTCTCGCACAGCGACAATTGTCTGTTCGGTTTGCTGGCGTAATTGGGGGGTCAGTTCCACAGCAATTCGTTGATGACTGGCGGCATAATACATATACGCTTGCGGAATTTTAACCGCTAACATTTCTTCTAATGCCAAGGCTTGGGCGCAGAGTTGGAGTTGGTCATTGCGCCATTTTGCACTGGGTCCGACTTTGTACTCGACTGGATAAATTTGTCCATTCATTTCTTCGACTAAATCGGCTTTACCGATTAACCCTAATTGATGGGCATATAAGGGCATCGCCCGCCATTGTTTTACCTCTGTTTCACTAGAAAATTCTCCGCCATCGACTCGTTGATGGTGGCGGGTGCCAGCGATGGTATATTCATTATCTATCCATTCTCCGGTGACATAGATATACCAACAACATCGGGGACAATAGTCGTAGTTGTTTAGGGCGGCGATGGGAATAAAAATATCATCAGTATTTGTCATTGGTTATTGGTTATTGGTCATTGGTTATTGGTCATTGGTCATTCGTCATTGGTCATTTGTCATTGGTCATTCGTCATTTGTAAAGGGCGGGTTTAGTTACATCTGGGTGTAACCGAAAAGATAGTAGTGAAACCCGCCCCTACAGACAGACGCGCCATGGCACGTCTCTACATGGGTTTATTCCTCTCGCGTGGTTTGTCCCATGCCAATTGTGGTTTTATATCCTGTGCCACAATAAAAGGCAAATTGACCTAAAATAGCGGCGGTTTGCTGGATGAGTTCATCGCCAGTTATTTCATAGGTTGCCCACCCTTTAAACCCTTTTTGTTTGAAGCTGCCAAAGCGAACGGTTGTGGTTTGTAACTGATAGTTGCTGATTTGAGAATGGCTAAACCAATCGTCTGGGGAAAATACCTGGGGTAAGGGAATCGGTGCTATCTTTTGCCAGCGCTGTTGCCAGGTGTAAAATAGGGTTTCGGGTATGGGAAAGAGTGAGTTGCGGTGTTTCTGTTTAATCGCTGTGGGGGAATGCCATTTGATTGTAATAAATCGTTTGGCGGGTATTTCTACTAACTCTTGCCACGGTTGATAGGCAACCCAGGGATTTTCGGGTTTGGGTGAGGCTTCTACTTTGTCTAAACTAATGGGTGTATGGGCTAAGACTAATTCTAAGGGTTGTATGCCAATGAGAACGTTTAATAATTCCCCTAACCGTTCCTCATCCAAGAGGGTTAAGCGTACCCGACAGGGTTGTCCCGGATGAATTTTACTGTCTTTTCCGGTGGTGAGGAGGGGGGATAGGGTAAAGGGTTTGTAGTCTTTTTGTTGATGCAATCCTTCGGCGTAGTCTGCATCGAGGCGATGAAAGAGTTCAAAAACTAATCCGTGTAACCATTTACCACTGGCGGCGCTGCGGGAGAGTTCGCTTTGGGGGAAAAAGTGAATCAGTAGACTGGCAGGCATATTGGGTTGCTGTAAACAATCTATACTGGGATAATATCGAAGCAACTGTAGTCCATTGCGCTACAGTCTGTAGTAGGCACGAAGCGTGCCAGAAGCGCTTCAGCGCTTACTACAAACTCTAAAGTCAGTGTTATTGCACTACAAATAGTGTGGCTATCCGATTTTTCCCCGCTTGTTCCCGATGTTGGCAGCAATGTGGAAGGTTTTGGCGTTTTGTTGAATAAGGGGGTAGTTAAGCTGGATGGCACTAAAGTGCTTACTACGAACGAACGAACGAAGGAATAAAGCGTTGATGACGAAGCGACAAAGTTCCTACGCGGCGACTGAACGGATGCTGTATCTGTTGCGGTATCTGTCAGAAAAACCCCATTCTATGGCTGAGTTACGCGATCGCTTACTCTATGATACGGCTCATCAGCCAGACCGGGTGACGGTTCAGAATGATTTGTCTCGGTTGAAGGATTGGGGATTTTCTCTGGAGGTGATTCAACAGCAGCGGGTTTTGACTCATCCGGCGTTTCCGATTACTCTATCGGATGCGACGCTGGAGGCGTTGCGAATTGCTTTGAAGCTGTTAACGGATTCGGGATTAAGTCATTCGGCGGCGGCGTTGACGGAAATTACTCAATTGTTAACGGATTCGGGACGCCAGAAGCTGCAAGTGCGAACGGAGGTGAGTCTGGCGCCTAATGTGTTGATGGATTTTAGCGCGTATCAGGAGATTATTGGTAAATTGGAGTATGCTAGTCGGGTTCATCAACAGGTGGAGTTTGATTATCTGGCGCGGGAACGGGAAAAACCCCTGCATCATCAAATTGAACCGATGGGGTTGGATTGGCAGGATGGGCGATTGTATTTAATTGGGTATAAGGTGGGGAAAACTTATGAACAGTCGTTTCGGATTGAGCGGATTGTTGGGGATGTGCAGGTTTTGCCGTTTAAGTTTGTCCCGAAACCGCCTCGTACTTATCCGATTTCGTTTCGGGTTTGGGGGCGGATTGCTAAGGGCTACTCGCCACGATTTTACCAGGAAGATGAGCCGATTCCTGACCCGTGCGATCGCTATCCGGATGCGATGTTGATTCGCGCCCAGACGACGAATTATTTTTGGGCTAAACGGCGTCTGTTGGGGTATCTTCCGTTTGTGGAAGTTGTTGAACCGGGTTGGTTGGTAAAGGAGTTTGGTGAGATTGCCATGGATATGGTGGCGATTTATGTTGGGGTGGAGGGGTGAGAGTTATGTTTTTTTAACGCAGAGGAACGCAGAGGGAACGCGCAGAGGGGCGCAGAGGTTTTTTGGGGGTGGAGGGGTGAGAGTTATGTTTTTTTAACGCAGAGGAACGCAGAGGGAACGCGCAGAGGGGCGCAGAGGTTTTTTGGGGGTTAACCCTGAGCGAAGTCGAAGGGTTGGTTCCTGTCTTCCCTATCTCCTTAAATGATGCAAGCTGGGTTAATACTATCCAGGCTACTGAGAAAAAAGGCGTTTAAGTCAAAGGCGAGATAATACTGTGCCTCAGATGCTCCCCAGCGACAGGGATGGAGTTCAAATAAGGGGGGGAGATGGGTCTCGATGGCATAGCGGAAGGCATTGCCTTTTCCAATATACGCGATCGCGTCTCGTTTTTCTAGGGCTTGATTCAGGATGTCGATGTCTAGCGCGGCTTCGGTTTTTTCGAGTTCGATGGAGAGTCCGCTAATTCGTCTCACTTTGTCGAGTATCGGATAGTCTCTTTTCTGTTTAATCCCCTGCTTAACCCAGCGATATTGACCGGAATTAGTATGAAAATGCCACCGACGGGGTTTGGGTAAATCTCCGTATACAATGGCGTAATTCATTGGGTTGGCTTGTGCGAGTTGCTTGAGATAGGTTGGGGTTTCGGGATAATGGTTATAGGGCTGTAAATAGTCCAAAAATTCGGCTTGAGTGATAAAGCGGCAGTGAGTACGACGTAATAAATAGGTTAAGCTGTAACGGTGAAAGGGAAAGGTCTGGGCTTGTTGGGATTTGGCATAGTCGAAATAGGGAATCTCTAGATTGAATAAGGGCGAAAAGTCGGCATTTAAGGGCTTGCCATTCTCCCGTTTTCCGCCAATGGCGCGATAGATATTGGCTTCCACGACACCGCCGCCATCGCGAAACCCCAGAATCCCACTAATTGTGCCATTGGCGAGTAATTTTCTCAGCGCTTGGCGGGCGGTTTGACGATTATGTCCGGGATAAAGGGTTTGAATCAATTGATTTAATTGGTTGCGGGTGAGGCGTCGTTCCTGGGTTTCTTCCCATTCCCCGCTAACTGGATTTTTGCCATATTCAAAGCCTTTGAGATAGATTTGACTGGTATACTCGGCTTCTAAGGGGGCATAGTGTTCTAAATACCCGACAAATCCTTCCGGATTAAAATAGCGAAACCCATATTCAATTAACATCGGTAGGTGGGTGCGGTCAAAGGGTTGAGGAAGCTGAGGGTACTCCAGTAAACAGTTTAAAACCTCTGGGGGGACAATTGCGATCGCGATATTTTCTCCTCCCTCTCGCCCATTGCGCCCAATCCGCCCTAACCGTTGTAAAAATTGGGCGCTGGTGCGGGCTTCAAAGAGTAATATGTCTTTAAAATAGTCCCCGGTAAAATCAATGCCGACTTCTATTCCACTGGTTCCTGTGGTATGGCGTTTTCGTAATGCCTGACGCTTTTCCTCTGGACGTACAAAGCCATGGGCTTCGCCTACGTCATCGGGATTAAATAACTGTGTTAATTCCTGTTTTAATCGCCGCGCCGCCGCTACTGCATCCATGACATAGAGACAGCGATGGTGGGGATTTTGGTGGAGTACGGTTTGCAGTTCTGGCAGAAATTCGATGGCTTTTTCTTCACCTTGCCATGCCCGTAAGTTGGCGGATTCTAGGCGGAGTTTTACGGCTTCCATGACGGGACGCCCTTGGGATTCACCGGGTTGTTGAATGGTGACAGTTGATACTCCCAAGGCGTTCAATGCTGCCAATTTTTCGGCGAATTCGGGTTCAGTTAGGGGAGTGGCGGAGGAAAAAATAAAGGAATGGGGGTGAGGGGTTTCTACGGTGGAGAATAACTGGGCGGATAATCCCACCAGCCAGAGGACAGCGGCTTGCTGTTTGCTGTTATAGAGATGGAATTCATCAAAGATAATCGTGCGAAAATCTCGGATTAAAATCGAGAACGCCGTAATTGTGCGTCCGGTGAGTTCCCGACTACTGGCATAGAGATGATGGCATAAGAGATAGAGGATATCGGGGTTGGTGAGGACAATTTTGGCGCGTTTGAGGATATATTCGATGAGTTTAATGTTCTGTTCTCCGGCGTCTTTTTCTTGACGCAGGAATTCGCCATCAACGACTAAGAGTTCCCCATCAATGCCTTCGGTTGGTGGGCGTTTATGAATGGTTTGGAAGAGTTGACAAATTGCCCGTTTTTGGTCATGTAATAATTCATTGGTGGGATAGACACCGAGAACTTTATCTCCGGTTAGACAATGTTGTACACCATAAGCGTAGGCGGCGAGGGTTTTCCCACCCCCTGTTACGGCGGAGTTGGTGATACAAAGGGTGCCATGTTGGGGAAGGGGTTGGAGTTGGGCGACGGGACAGGTTTGGGCGAGTTCACAGGTTTGACACCAGGTTGAAACTTGGGGGTAATTTCGGGTGCGGGTAACGGCGCAGTAGGTTTGCAGTTGATGGGCGTAAGCAGAGGCGTTAGCGGGTAATCCGGGAAAGGGAACCGGGGAGTTTAATCCGGTGCGGTAATAGATAGGAGAGAGGTTGATTTCTAGCATAGAGGTATTCTGTAGGGGCGGGTTTTACTATTATCCTTTCGGTTTCACCCGGATGTGATTAAACCCGCCCTGATTCAGGTAGAGGTATTCTGTAGGGGCGGGTTTTACTATTATCCTTTCGGTTTCACCCGGATG